>NZ_HF991125.1:219366-222915 GCF_000432295.1 Bacteroides sp. CAG:189 | reverse complement strand
TCTCCCACGGAGAGGGTTGGGGAGAGGCTTTATAACTTTATAAAAATGAGATATCGGGTTATCCTATTTATTTGTGTGTTGCAAACCCTGTTTGCATATGCTGTGGGCGCGGAGACTCACTTTATGCTCACCTTGAATGAGCAATGGAAATTCTCGACGGGCGATTCATCCGTATGGGCCACTACGGAATTCGACGATAACCAATGGGGCACTATCTCTTCCAGACAATACTGGGAAGAACAGGGTTATGACGGCTATGACGGTTATGGTTGGTACAGGCAGCATTTCAAGATTTCCGAGGATTGGAAACCGATCGTAACGAATGCTGGAGGTTTATATATAAGATATGAATTTGCCGATGACGTGGATGAGGTTTTTGTCAACGGGGTCTCTGTCGGTAGGATGGGAGAGTTTCCACCGGAATATAAAGTTATTTATGGCGGTATGCGTAAATACAAGATCAGCCCGGAACTGTTGCGATTCGGTGAAGAGAATCTCATTGCCATCCGGGTGTACGACAACGGTGGTGCAGGAGGGTTGAAGACAGAAAATATACTCCTGCAATCCATAACTCCGATGGACGATCTGATGCTGGATATTCGTTGTGACGATAGCGACTGGGTATTCGAAAATACGGAGACAATCGATTTCCGTGTATGTCCGAAACAGCCGCTTGTGGCAGGAGGGGAATTTAATCTCGTTTGCAACGTGACGACGGACACCTATCTCCCGGTAGACTCTTTTGTGTACCGGGTGAAAGGAGATTTTGAGCAACCCGTCTCTTTCGTTCCGCCGGCTCCGGGTTTTTACCGGATTACTTTGTATGGAGAACAACAAGGTGTAAAAAGCGATTTTCTGAAATTTAATATGGGATATTGCCCGGAACAGATTATTTCTCCCGTCGATGTCGAACCCGATTTCGACCAGTTCTGGGAAACTACGCTGAAAGAGCTTTCCGAAGTTGTTCCCGATTACCGCATGACTTTACTGGAAGAGAAGTCACAAGGAGCCAAAAACATCTACCGGGTGGAAATGTATTCGTTAGGAAATGTCCGTATCGAAGGGTATTACGCCGTTCCCAAGCAAAAGGGCAAGTTTCCGTCTGTCATCTCTTTTCTGGGCTATGGTTCCGGGGGTGGTTTTCCTCGTCCGGATAATCTGCCCGGCTTTTGCGAGTTTATCCTTTCCACCAGAGGGCAAGGCATTCAGCTTCCTGTCAACATCTATGGCAAATGGATCGTACACGGGCTGGAAGATAAATCACAATACTATTATCGGGGGGGCATTTATGGATTTGGTGCGTGGGATCGACTTCCTGTGTTCACGTCCGGAGGTGGACACGGAGAAGATTTTTGCCGAAGGCGGAAGTCAGGGCGGAGCTTTTACGCTGGCAGCCTGTGCACTGGATAGACGCATCTGTGCGGCAGCACCTTACATCCCTTTCCTGTCGGATTTTGAGGATTATTTTAAGATCGCACCCTGGCCGCGTAGTGTGTTCGAAGAGTATCTGCGTAGCCATGAGGAGAGTAGTTGGGACGAAATATACCGGTTGCTTTCCTATTTCGACAGTAAGAATCTGGCACCGCGTATTACGTGTCCCATCATCATGGGCGTAGGGTTGCAAGATAATATTTGCCCTCCCCATATCAATTTTTCCGGCTACAATCAGGTGAAGTCTCCTAAGCGTTATTATATCTATTACGATAAAGAACATACGGTTGGGAAGAGTTGGTGGACAATCAGAAATAACTTTTTCCGTAGTTTTTGCAACTGAATCTAATTTATGTATACCAAAATATTGTTCTTGTCATATTTTGGTATACATAGATTATATTTTTGCATAAGCGGATTCTTTTTTGGGCTTATTTTGCTTCTGTCAAGAAAGCTAAATTGTTTAATTAAAGAATCTGTGAATACAATGAAAAGTCACCCTTTACTCATCTTATTAATAATTATTCCCACTTGTCTTTTCGCCGGAAATCCGGATAAGGTATCTCTGGTAGATATGTTCATGGGGGTAAAGAACAGCAGTAATTGTGTAATTGGCCCTCAGTTGCCGCATGGCTCTGTGAACCCGGCGCCGCAAACTCCCAACGGCGGTCACAACGGATACGATGAAAACGATGTGATTCGCGGATTCGGACAGCTGCATGTTTCCGGCATTGGCTGGGGACGCTACGGACAGGTGTTTATCTCTCCGCAGGTCGGTTTCAAACCCGGCGAGACGGAACACGACTCTCCTAAGTCCGATGAAGTGGCTACGCCCTATTATTATAAGGTAAATTTGGACCGCTATAAGATAAAAACCGAAATAACCCCCACTCACCACAGTGTGTACTACCGCTTCACCTATCCGAAATCCGGTAACAAGAATATCCTTTTGGATATGAAACACAACATTCCGCAGCACATTGTCCCCATAGTGAAAGGTACTTTTCTGGGAGGGAATATCGAATACGACAAGGCATCGGGCTTGCTGACCGGTTGGGGCGAATACGCCGGAGGTTTCGGAAGCGCAGCTCCCTACAAAGTGTTTTTTGCCATGCGTCCGGATGTGAAATTGAAGGAGGTGAAAGTCACCGATAAGGGGACGAAGGCTCTGTATGCCCGTTTGAGTTTGCCGGAAGAGGCTGAAACTGTCCATCTGGGCATCGGCGTTTCACTCAGAAGTGTGGAGAATGCATGTAAATATCTGGAACAGGAGATCGGTGCGCGTAGCTTCGACGAGGTGAAGCGTGTGGCGAAATCTGCTTGGGAGGATGTGTTTGCCACTATCGATGTAAAAGGGGGAACCCAAGAAGAGCAGCGTCTGTTCTATACAGCCATGTATCATAGTTTTGTGATGCCCCGCGATCGTACGGGCGACAATCCCCGTTGGACGAGTGGACAACCTCATCTTGACGATCATTTCTGCGTGTGGGATACATGGCGCACCAAGTATCCTTTGATGATGCTTGTCAATGAGAGTTTCGTGGCAAAAACGGTGAATTCTTTTATAGACCGTTTCGCTCACGACGGAGAGTGTACTCCGACCTTTACCAGCTCTCTGGAATGGGAGATGAAACAGGGCGGAGATGACGTGGACAATATCATAGCCGATGCTTTCGTGAAAAACCTGAAAGGATTCGACCGCCAGAAGGCGTATGAACTGGTGAAATGGAATGCGTTTCATGCCCGTGACAGCCTTTACCTGAAAAAGGGATGGATTCCTGAAACGGGAGCAAGGATGAGTTGCAGCTACACTATGGAGTATGCCTACAATGACGATTGCGGTGCACGTATTGCAAGGATAATGAAGGATGATGAGACGGCGGACTATCTGGAAAACCGTTCCCAACAGTGGGTGAATTTGTTTAATCCGAATCTGGAAAGTCATGGTTTCAATGGCTTTGTCGGTCCGCGCAAAGAGAACGGCGAATGGATCGGTATCGATCCGGCGTTGCGCTACGGTCCGTGGGTGGAATATTTCTACGAAGGTAATTCTTGGGTGTACACATTGTTCGCTCCTCATCAGTTCAGTCGTCTGATCCGTCTTTGCGGAGGGAAAGA
>NZ_HF991125.1:139405-219341 GCF_000432295.1 Bacteroides sp. CAG:189 | reverse complement strand
GAAAGAGGCGATGGCAGACAGGCTTACTTATGGATTCGAAAAAGAGTTGATCGAACTGGACAATGAACCGGGATTCCTGTCTCCCTTTATCTTCAGCCACTGCGACCGTCCCGGTCAAACCGCCAAATATGTAGATTTTATCCGGAAAAACCACTTCTCCCGGGCTACCGGTTATCCGGAGAATGAAGATAGCGGAGCAATGGGGGCATGGTACATCTTTACATCGATCGGTTTCTTTCCCAATGCCGGACAGGATTTCTACTATTTGCTTCCTCCGGCTTTTTCGGAGGTGACGCTGACAATGGAGAATGGCAAGAAAATAGATATTAAAACCGTTAAGTCGACTCCCGAAGCCAATTATATAGAGTCTGTCAGTCTGAACGGAAAACTGCTGGACCGGACATGGATACGCCATGCCGAGATTGCGAAAGGCGCTACGATTGTCTATCACTTGACGGATAAACCGGGACAGTGGAGCATCTCTCCTTTTGAAGCAAGCAGAAGAGAGCCGCAACCGTTCGGGGTGAATCTGGCAGGGGCGGAGTTCTTCCACAAAAAGATGGAGGGAGTGGGGCGCTTTAATAAAGATTATCACTACCCGACTACGGACGAGCTGGACTACTGGAAGTCCAAAGGACTCACTTTGATTCGATTACCTTTCAAATGGGAACGCATACAGCGTAAGTTATACGGAGAATTGAACCGGGAAGAGATGGATTATATCAAATTCTTATTGGCCGAAGCAGATAAGCGCGACATGCAGATATTGATCGATATGCACAATTACGGCCGGCGTAAGGACGATGGTAAGGACCGTATCATAGGCGACAGCCTTTCGATCGATCATTTTGCATCGGCTTGGGGATCGATCTCCAGAGAATTGAAAGACTGCAAAGGCCTGTACGGCTACGGCCTGATCAACGAACCGCATGATATGCTGGCTTCTACTCCGTGGGTAGGGATTGCACAGGCAGCCATCGACTCCATTCGCAAAAATGATGCGAAGAATGCCATTGTGGTGGGTGGTAATCATTGGAGTTCTGCCGAACGCTGGAAACTGGTCAGTGATGATTTGAAGAACTTGCGCGACCCGTCACGCAATCTGATATTCGAAGCGCATTGCTACTTTGATGAAGACGGATCGGGCATTTACCGCCGTTCGTATGAGGAAGAAAAAGCACATCCGTACATTGGCGTGGAGCGTATGCGGCCTTTTGTGGAGTGGCTGAAAGAGAATGATTTTCGCGGGCTTGTCGGTGAATACGGAGTTCCGGCAGACGATGAGCGCTGGCTGGAATGTCTGGACAATTTCCTGGCCTATCTTAGTGCGGAAGGCGTGAACGGTACCTATTGGGCGGCCGGTGCCAGATGGAACAGGTATATTCTTTCCGTTCATCCGGAGGACAATTACCGGAAAGACAAGCCGCAGATGAAAGTATTGATGAAATATTTGAGAACTCAATAATAGATTGTAAACTAAAATTAAGTATTATGAAGAAAAAGACAAAAAGGATTGCATTTGTCCTGGCAACCATGCTATGTGGATGGCAAATGATGCTGGCCCAACCGGTTAGCCCGGCGCCGACACCAACACGGGCGGCGAATGATGTGAAGGCAATGTTCAGTGACGCTTATCCGGAGAAGTTCGGAAAGTTCCAGATAGACTATGATGACTGGAATAGCGATAAATTTTTGACTACCAAAACGATTGTTACTCCTTTCGGAGCTGCGGACGAGGTACTTAAAATAGAAGGTCTGTCCACCGGTTCTTTGCAGCACAATGCCCAGATAGCCTTGGGTACATGTAATTTGAGCGATATGGAGTATCTTCATATGGATGTATATTCTCCTTCCGAAAACGGAATAGGCGAGTTTAGCTTTTATCTGGTAAGCGGTTGGAGCAAGACAGTATCTTGCAATGTGTGGTACAACTTTGATACGAAGCAGGAGTACGACCAGTGGATTTCGATAGACATACCGATGAGCACATTTAAAAACGGAGGATTGAACCTGGCCGAAATCAATGTGTTACGAATTGCAAAAGGAAAACAGGGAGCACCCGGCACAATTGTCTATGTGGACAATGTTTATGCATACGGCAAAGCGGTTGAACCGGAGTCGGATGTGAAGATTGTGGCCAATGGTAATACCAACCTGACTACGGATGTTCCTTTGATCTCCGCTCCGACGCCGAAGGTAGCTGCCGCCAATGTATTCAACTTCTTCAGCGATCACTATGGCGACGGTAAGTTCGATTATGCACAAAGCGATTATGGCGATCAGAAAACAGTGAAATCCCTCATTACCATTAATGATACGGAGGATCAGGTATTCAAGATCGATAACATCGTGAATGGAAGTAAGGCGAATGTTTCCATCGGCTCACCGAATCTTTCGGGAGTGGACATGCTGCATCTGGATATATTTTCTCCGGGCAATGATCAGGGAATCGGTGAATTTGATTTTGCCCTGACGGATTTTGGAGGAAACGGTAATGATGCCGGTATCTGGCTGAATATTACGGACAAAGGATGGCATGGACAATGGATCTCCATCGATATACCTCTCAGCAAGTGGACGGGAGCTGCCAATATGATCAGATTCCGCCGTGGTGGTAAAGGCTCGACCGGTAAGCTGTTGTATGTAGACAACGTTTATGCTTACAAGAGTGAATCGGACGATCCGAAACCGGTTCCCGATCCTACTACTGTTCCTGTTCTTACCAAAGATAAGTCCGATGTTATTTCTATTTTCTGCGAACAGTACGAAGAGCCGGGATACCAAGATGAATTTGGCATAGTAAGTGCCGGAAACTGGGGGCAAAATGCGAAGCAGAAAGATGAATTTGTAGAAATTGTAGCAGGTAACCAAACATTAAAACTTACGTCGTGGGATCTCTTCCCGTTCAAAGTGCATAAGAACAGTGACGTGATGGATTTATCCCAAATGGACTATTTGCACTTAAGCATATATCAGAATGGCGCTTTGGATGAAAACAACAAACCGGTTAGCGTTTGTATCTGGATCAACGACAAGGATAATAAGGTGGCGCAAGCTCCTTTGTTGGAAGTGAAGCAAGGCGAATGGACTTCCGTCAGCTTCGGGATGGATTATTTCAAAAACAAGATCGATTTGAGCCGTGTATATGTGATCCGTTTGAAAGTGGGCGGTTATCCTACCCAGGATATTTACGTAGATAATATTTTTGGTTATAAGGGCGATCCTATCCGTCCGGGTCAAGTAACCGAGCCATATGTGGACGAGTGCGATCAGCCGATTCAGGATTCCACACCGGGCACTCTGCCGCCGATGGAACAGGCCTATCTGGGAGTGAATTTAGCTTCTGCTTCCGGTGGAAGTAATCCGGGCACATTCGGACACGATTACTTGTATCCTAAGTTTGAGGATTTGTATTATTTCAAGGCGAAAGGCATACGTTTGCTCCGTATCCCGTTCCGTGCTCCGCGTTTGCAACACGAAGTTGGAGGAGAACTGGATTATGATGCCGGTAATACGTCGGATATCAAGGCGTTGGCCGCTGTTGTGAAAGAAGCGGAAAGATTAGGTATGTGGGTTATGCTGGATATGCACGACTACTGCGAACGGAATATTGACGGTGTATTGTATGAATATGGAGTTGCCGGACGCAAGGTATGGGACTCTGCCAAAAACACTTGGGGAGATTGGGAAGCAATGGATGAAGTGGTGCTGACCAAAGAGCATTTTGCCGACCTGTGGAAGAAGATTGCTACTGAGTTTAAAGATTATACGAATATCTGGGGATACGACCTGATGAACGAGCCCAAAGGCATTAACATCAATACGCTGTTTGATAATTATCAGGCTGCCATTCATGCGATTCGTGAGGTGGATACAAAAGCACAAATAGTAATCGAAGGTAAGAATTATGCCAGTGCTGCCGGTTGGGAAGGTTCAAGCGACATACTGAAAGATCTGGTCGATCCGGTCAATAAGATCGTTTATCAGGCACATACCTACTTTGACAAGAACAATACGGGTACCTATAAAAATTCTTACGATCAGGAGATTAGCGGAAATGTAGAGATCTACAAACAACGTATCGATCCTTTTATTGCCTGGTTGGAAAAGAACAACAAAAAAGGTATGTTGGGCGAATACGGAGTTCCTTATAATGGACATGCGCAAGGTGACGAGAGATATATGGACTTGATCGATAATGTATTTGCTTATCTGAAAGAGAAACAGCTTACCTCTACTTATTGGTGCGGTGGATCGATGTACGATGCTTATACGCTGACTGTACAACCTGCCAAGGATTATTGTACAGAGAAATCTACCATGAAGGTTATGGAGAAATATATCAAGGATTTTGATACCAGTATTCCTTCTTCCCTGGTGGAAACCAATGCTGACGGCAATGCCATCGTACTCTATCCCAATCCGGTGAAAGATAACTTGAAGATTACTTCTGAAAGCGGAATCGAACAGGTGATTGTCTTCAATATGATAGGCCAGAAAGTAAGCGAGCGAAATGAAAAGGGCACTAACATCGAATTGAACCTCGAAGCATTGGGCAAGGGTACTTACTTAGTAACTGTCCGCTTGGAAGACGGTAATGTGGTGAACCGTAAGATTGTGAAAATGTAATTGATGATGAAATGAAATACAGCCGGGCAACGGCTGTATTTCCATACTTGACAGATAGACAAAAGAGACGCAGCATCTTATTGAAAAGGTGCTGCGTCTCTTTTTTAATGAAAGATTGATAGAGATAGGAACGACTTATTATTGAGGCTTCAAAACTGATTAGCCATGAGCTAATTACTATTTTTCAAACAAAAGAACAAATAAAATACCTGTAAAAGCTATGCAGGAAATATGTTCTTTTGTTCTTCTGTCGAAAAATAGATTCGTGTACTTGTTTTGAGTTGAAGTTGAACCGTTTTATCGATGATATTGAATAAAGGCAGCCAGTGGGATCCCCATCGTAGGATAATTTTTGTAGGGATGAGGCTGATAGATCTGCATGCCCTCTTCGTCATAGTAATAGCCGTCTTCGTTGTCTATCGTGATACCGATGTCTACCAGATAATACCCTTCGGATTCCTTTTTATCGAAATTGTCGATCAGGTATTTCCGGAAACGCCACATGGCAAAGTTTTGCATGACGGTGAAGTTCCCGTCTTTGTTGTCCATCGTACCGCAGGTGCTGCAAGGGATCAGTATCACAAACTTGCCGTTGGGCACCGCTTTCAGATACGACTCTTTCACTATTCTCAGTTGTTTGTCGAAAGTGGAGAAGTCGGCGTTGATGTTGTTTCTGAAATCGTTCAGACCGAGCATTTCCGCTAAGAACTGGGGAGGGGTAATGTTCCACATGGCAAGGTATTTGCCATAGTCGAAATTCCATGTGAAATCATCTTTCTGGACATTGACCCATTGGCTGCCATCGTACATGACGAATGATCTTTTAGCGTTGTCATATAGTATGTCCCCTTTTGTGGGCGACTTAAGATACCCGTCTTCGTTGAACTTATACAGGCAACTTCCATATTTACCGTTGGTGGCTTCCAGGTTGGGTCTTTCTCCCTTCTCTACAAGGAAACAGAGTTGCCAGAATTCGGTCGATCCCCAATAACGGAAATCCCCGTCCGGATGCATGAAACCGTGATAGCGGTTGTTTCCCGTGAATACCTCAAAGTACCAGCTCATGCAGGCGCCGTTGCGTCCTTCGTCGTATTGCCCGGTTGTGTACTGCGGATCGTCTTCCGTTTCAACCTTTACGTCTCTTAATCCTACGAGCTTGAGGTTCGGTACATATCCTTTTCGCAATAACGCATCTTTGTAAAAGGCACCTTGTGTATAGCTGTCGCCGATGATTTGTGCCACGACTTCGGAATTACCGGTACCTTTTACTCCCAGTCTGATTCTGGAAGAGTGAGTCGCCACTCTGGTGAAGTTTTTGAGTTCGTATAAGTTGGCAATGATTTTCTTGTCATTTTCCGGTTTGTCTACCGATACTACCCGTTCCAACCGGCGTGAGTAGAAGTCTCCATTGAATAGGACACTATAATCGAACGGATACCATCTTTTTATGAACGGTTCTACAAAAATGTCATTTCTGGTATCCGACAGCATGTACAGATAGCTGGGCAGGCATATTTCATTTACGTCGGACTTATTGACGGCCAGCGTGATCTGTGTACCGTCACTGAAACTGAAAGTCATTTGATCGCCATTGGCCGAGATATTTGTAATTTGGCTTCCGTCGGTGCCGTCGATTCCGTTTTGCAGCACAACGGTGCTCCCATCGGAGAGGGTGATTGTGTAACCATCGTCCGTAGTGGCTACATGGGTGATGTAGATATTGTTTTGAGATGCTTCGAGCAGCTGTTTCTGGACGTTTAGCTCGTTGCGCAATTTTTCTACTTCCTCTTTCCAGTCGTCGTTCTGACACGAAGGCAGGAGGAGGGTACAACATAAAAGAATGGTGGTGGTGATGAGGTTTTTCATAAGCGTTTTTATTAAATAATGATGAGATTAAAAATGAAAATATCCCGAAACTGCTTGAATCCCGGGATATTTTAGGTAATGATGGAAACTGGTCTTTTTTACAGTTTTATAATGTGTTTGCTTACTGTTTTTCCACTAACCAACTTCACGGAAATAATGTATGAACCCGATTGCAGGGCCGATAGGTTGATTTGATTCTCTCCTGCCATGTTGTAGCTGCCGGCCAATTGACCGCTGATGGCATACAGGTTGGCCGACTGAACTGCTTCTTCGGAATCGATTGTAATATAGTCTGTTACGGCAGTAGGATAGATGTTTAAACCGTTGTTGGCTTTATCAGACTTGATTCCTGTGGGCGAACCTTTATAAGCGAATATGTTGGATACATAAATATTAGGTGCATATTGCTTGGAGAGTGGTTCGTATATACCGTCTCTGCTGCCGAGTCTTAAGCCGTTGATCACATAATTCTTATTCTCCGCAGTCCAGTCGAAGTTTTCGATAGGAAGATCGATAGAATTCCATTGATTGGCTTTCAAGTCGAATATTTCGCTGTAAGCATCTGCCATTGCCGGGTAATTCCAGGTTACGCCTACCACGAACTGGCAATCCTGATCCGGCCAGAAATCGAAATGCAGATAGTCATAATCGGTAACGGTGGCGCCGGCATTGGTATAGAATGAGGACCATTCCAGGTTAATCATATGCAGAACCGCATCCTTATTAATATAATCGTCTACGAAATTATCCGGACTAAGTCCCCAGTTTGTACGTAGGATCAGTTTGTGATCTGATGCCGGTTCGTAAGTCTTTCCATAGAACGAAATGACGTCTGCTTCCGGGTAAGTCGGAGTAGGAGCGGCCGTTGTCGGTTCTTGTGCATTTGCAAATTGTGTACTGCCTAATAATGCCAAGGCTGCAATAAAATAAGTAATCTTTCTCATAATCTTAAAATTTTAGAGTTTAACGATTTGTTCCCTTTTGGTGTGGGCAAAGTAATGGAAAAGATCATTTTGGGGATGTAATAATCTTATTTTTTTATAGAAGAATATTGTTTTAACCATTTATTTTTCTGAAATTCAACCCCACTAAACTAAGATTATTATATCCTTCTATAAATATGAAATATTCTTCTATGGAACAAGCTCCGAGGAAGCTACTTTTGTAAACAGGTAAAAGAAAACTTAGTTTGTCAACAAAAGAAAGGAGGACATGTAGAAGAAACGATGAATTCAATAAACTGCACTTGTGATAGATGATAATCTTCCGGGTCGGAGAGCTTGTGATTTATTTAAAAAAGAATCTAATACTGATAATTGTATGATTTCAAAAGACGAAAATATAAAAAGGCGGATCATTGGTGTTTTATTTTTCTTATGTGCTCTAAGTCCTGCATTATGGGCTCAGTCGCGCATTATAAAAGGTGAAGTGCTCGATCCCAACGGAGAACCTCTGATAGGTGTAGGGGTTATGATTAAAAATACTACTGCTGGAACCATCACTGATGTCGATGGAAGATATTCCATTCAGGTTCCCGATAATAATGCTGTTCTTTCTTTCTCTTATGTAGGCTATAAAAGAAAAGAGGTCAAGGTGGGAAGTCAAAGCGTGATTAATATTTCTCTGGAAGAGGAATCCGTATTGATGGATCAAGTTGTCATTGTGGGATATGGCAGCCAGAAGAAAGTCAATCTGACGGGAGCCGTAGCTGCAATTTCCGTTGACGAATCCCTTGCCGGCCGTTCGGTTGCCAATGTCTCTTCCGCTTTGCAGGGGTTGATGCCGGGACTGTCCGTGAGCCAGAGCTCGGGTATGGCGGGAAATAATTCTGCCAAACTGTTGATTCGTGGTTTAGGAACGATCAATAGTGCCGATCCGCTGATCGTGGTGGACGACATGCCGGATGCCGATATTAACCGGCTAAATATGAATGACATAGAAAGTATAACCGTCTTGAAGGATGCAACGGCTTCTTCCGTTTACGGTTCTCGTGCAGCCAACGGCGTAATACTTGTTAAAACCAAATCGGGTAAAGGTTTGGAAAAGACGCAAATAACCTTCTCCGGATCGTATGGATGGGAAAAGCCGACGAATACTTACGATTTTATATCCAATTATCCACGCGCTTTGACTTTACAGCAAATCTCCTCTTCGACCAATCCCGGCAAGAATGGAGAAAATCAGAATTTTAAGGATGGAACGATCGACCAATGGCTGGCATTGGGAATGATTGACGACAAGCGGTATCCGAACACGGACTGGTGGGATTACATCATGCGAACGGGTTCCATTCAAAATTATAATGTATCGGCGACGGGTGGAAGCGAGAAATCGAACTTCTACGCATCTGTGGGATATATGAAGCAGGAAGGATTACAGATAAATAATGACTACGACCGCTATAACGCCCGTTTTAACTTTGACTATAAGGTGATGAAAAATGTGAATACCGGATTCCGTTTTGACGGGAACTGGAGTAATTTCACCTATGCTCTGGATAATGGTTTTACGAGCGATTCTAACCTGGATATGCAGAGCGCGATTGCCGGTATCTATCCTTATGATCCGGTTCTGGATGTTTATGGCGGTGTAATGGCGTATGGGGAAGATCCACAGGCTTTCAATCCGTTGAGCTTTTTCACAAATCAGTTGAAGAAGAAAGACAGACAGGAGTTGAATGCTTCTTTCTATCTCGACTGGGAACCCGTAAAGGGGCTGGTAGCCCGCGTGGATTATGGTTTGAAGTATTATAACCAATTTTATAAGGAAGCGGACATCCCCAACCGTTCTTACAATTTCCAGACGAACTCGTATGGTATCAGGGAATATGTTACGGAGAATGCCGGAGTTACAAACCAGACGAGCACCGGTTACAAAACTCTGTTGAATGCCCGTTTGAATTATCACACGGTTTTTGCTACGCACCATGATTTGAATGCCATGTTCGTATATAGCGAGGAATACTGGCACGACCGTTATCAGATGTCCTACAGGCAGGACAGAATTCATCCGTCACTCTCCGAAATAGATGCTGCCTTGTCCGGAACACAGTCTACTTCCGGTAATTCTTCGGCAGAAGGACTCCGTTCTTATATCGGACGTATCAATTATTCTGCTTACGGTAAATATTTGCTGGAACTTAATTTCCGTGTCGATGGTTCGTCTAAGTTTCAACCGGGACACCAGTACGGCTTTTTCCCGTCGGCAGCTTTGGGCTGGAGGTTTAGCGAAGAGTCGTTTGTGAAGCCTTATATAGGGAAATGGCTGGCAAGCGGAAAACTCCGTGCTTCTTACGGTAAGCTGGGTAACAATAGCGGTATTGGCAGATACCAGCAGCAAGAGGTGCTTTATCAGAATAACTATATGCTGGACGGTTCGATTGCCAAAGGTTTTGTGTATTCTAAAATGTTGAACCCGGATCTGACTTGGGAATCTACGGGATTATTCAACCTGGGACTGGACCTGATGTTTTTCGATGGAAAACTCGCTGCGGAATTTGATTATTACGACCGTCTGACGACCGGTATGTTGCAAAAGTCGCAGATGTCCATTCTGCTGACCGGTGCTTATGAAGCGCCTATGGCAAATCTGGGGACGCTCCGTAACCGGGGATTCGAAGCGAACTTAACCTGGAGAGACCGGATTGCAGACTTTACTTATTCTGCCAATTTCAATATCTCTTATAACCGTACGAACCTTGAGAAGTGGGGGGAGTTCCTGGATAAAGGATATGTTTACATAGATATGCCTTATCATTTTGTATACAGCCAGCCGGATCGCGGATTGGCTCAAACCTGGACCGATTCCTATAACGCTACCCCTCAAGGAGTGGCTCCGGGAGATGTGATCCGTCTGGATACCAATGGCGACGGACGCATTGATGGCAATGACAAAGTGGCCTATACAAACTTCCAGCGCGATATGCCGACTACCAACTTCGCCTTGAACCTTCAGATGGGATGGAAAGGTATCGATGTATCTTTACTGTTTCAAGGATCGGCTGGTCGTAAAGACTTCTGGAACAACAAATATACGGAAATCAACCTGCCGGACAAGCGTTATACCTCCAACTGGGATCAATGGAATAAGCCTTGGTCGTGGGAGAACAGAGGAGGAGAGTGGCCGCGTTTGGGAGGATTGGTGACTAACAAGACGGAAACTGATTTCTGGTTGCAGAACATGACTTATTTAAGAATGAAGAACCTCATGATCGGTTATACCTTTCCGAAAAAATGGACGAGAAAGTGTTTCATAGAGAATCTCCGGATTTATGGAACGGCGGAAAATCTGCTGACTATTACCGGTTATAAAGGACTCGATCCGGAAAAAGCGGCTAACTCACAAGATTTGTATCCTATCACCAAATCTTATTCTATTGGCGTTAATCTGAGTTTTTAATAAATGAAAAGCGGAAATTATGAAAAGAGTTTATATTAAATATATAGGTTTGATTGCCGGGATGATGATGCTATTCAGTTCCTGTGCCGACTTGTTGAATCAAGAACCTACGGTGGATCTGCCGGCTACTAATTATTGGAAAACAGAGTCCGATGCCGAATCAGCATTGAACGGGCTGGTATCCGACATACGCTGGCTTTTTAACCGGGACTACTATCTCGACGGAATGGGAGAATTTGTCAGAGTGCGCGGTAACTCTTTCCTGAGCGATAAAGGACGCGACGGAAGAGCTTACAGGGGGCTTTGGGAAATCAATCCGGTAGGCTACGGCGGCGGATGGTCCGAAATGTACAGGTATTGCTATGGGGGCATCAACCGTGTAAACTATGTAATCGACAATGTCGAGAAGATGATAGCTAATGCAAGCAGTGAAAAAACGATCAAGAACTTGGAAGGCATAATCGGTGAATGTAAGCTGATGCGGGCTTTGGTTTATTTCAGATTGATCATGATGTGGGGAGATGTGCCTTATATCGACTGGAGAGTGTACGATAATTCGGAGGTTGAGAACTTACCGCGTACTCCGCTTGCCGAAGTAAAGGATCATATCCTGGATGATTTGCTGGATGCTTTTAAGAAATTGCCCGAAAAGGCGACAGTTGAAGGCCGTTTTTCACAACCTGCCGCATTGGCTTTACGCGGAAAGGTACTGCTTTATTGGGCAAGCTGGAACCATTACGGTTGGCCGGAACTGGATACGTTTACACCGAGCGAAGAGGAAGCTCAAAAAGCATATAAGGCGGCAGCCGAAGATTTCAGAACGGTGATTGATGACTATGGCCTGACTCTGTTCAGAAATGGAGAGCCGGGAGAATGTGACGAGCCGGGAAAAGCCGACAAGCTGCCCAATTACTATGACCTGTTTTTGCCTACGGCAAACGGTGATGCCGAATTTGTACTGGCATTTAATCACGGTGGCACGAACACAGGGCAGGGCGATCAGCTGATGCGGGATTTAGCCGGACGAAGTGTTGAAAACTCACAATGTTGGGTATCTCCCCGTTTCGAAATTGCCGATAAATATCAGTCTACGATAACCGGTGACTTCTGTGTACCGTTGGTTAAGTTGAATCCCTCTTCTGTGCCCGATGCCCGTACCCGTCCTAATTCAGCCGTGAATCCGGAGAGTTATAAGGACCGGGATTACCGTATGAAAGCGTCGGTCATGTGGGATTATGAAATATGCCAGGGACTCATGTCCAAGAAAGTGACAGGATGGGTGCCTTTCATCTACAAGATGTGGGGAAGTGAAGTAGTTATTAATGGTGAAACCTATATGTCCTACAATACCGATGGTACCAATTCCGGATATGTATTCCGGAAGTTTGTGAGGAACTATCCCGGTGAAGAACGGGCTGACGGAGATTTCAATTGGCCTGTCATACGTCTTGCCGATGTATTTTTAATGTATGCTGAGGCGGATAATGCCGTAAACGGTCCTCAGCCTTATGCCATAGAGCTGGTGAACAGAGTGCGTCACAGAGGTAATCTTCCGGTGTTGGCATCCAGTAAGACATCTACTCCCGAAGCATTTTTCGAAGCGATAAAGCAGGAGAGAATTGTGGAACTGCTGGGAGAGGGCCAGCGTGCATTTGATACGCGCAGGTGGAGAGAGATCGAAACAGTCTGGTGCGAACCCGGTGGCAGAGGAGTAAAGATGTATGATACGTATGGAGCACAGGTTGCCGAATTTTATGTGAATCAGAATAACCTGGCTTATGAACGTTGCTATATTTTCCAGATACCGGAGTCGGAACGTAACCGTAATCCGAATTTGACTCAGAATAAACCATACAGATAATAACTATATAACAGATGATGGGTATGAAAACATATTGGAAAAATATATTCTTAATTCTTTTAATGATATTGTCGTTAAGCGGATGTACTGAAAATCCCGTTGATGAAGACGGGCTGTTGATAACCGGAAGAGAGGAATGCTATGTCAGCAACTTTGATTTGTTAGGGACGGATCGCTTGTCTGTAAGGATTGGCAATGCCGAGATTGACAACGACGAATGCACGATTGACGTGGTGGTAGCCTATGGCACCGATCTGAGAAACCTGTATCCGCAGTTCACTCTGGTGACGGATGCTAAGCTGGACCCAAAAATTACGGGTATAACCGATTTTTCGGATTTGGACAATCCGAAGCGGTACACGGTGATTTCCGGAAACAGACAAGTCCGTAAAACATACACGGTATATGTATCCGTACAACCGCTAAAATAGGTCTTTAATAATAAACGATGTAACGATGATGAAAAAATATAATAAAATTGTAGGTTTCGTTCTTTTGTTATGTTTGTCTTTTTCTTTTGTAGCTTGTGACAATGAGGAAGATAATACATTGTTAAAAAACGATTGTCTGAAAAGGACATTGGGGCCGAATGTAGTTGGCGAAAATATTTATTTTGCTTACGCTATGGCTTTGCCTTATCATACGGGAAAAATCGTATCGGCTCAGGTTGAAGCGACCATCAAAGGTGCGGAAGGCACTTATCTGGAAAATAATTCCTATCACACGAATGCCGAGGGGGCGGATGTACCTGTCCTTGTCGGCAATCCTTGTACCAATAACGATAATATCACGCAGGTAGAATTTTGCGTAGATACTTGCGCGGCCACGTTAAGGTACTATTATAAGATTCCGGAAGCGGCTCGCGGACAATCGGTTGCCTTTACCTTCTCTGCAAAAGCGGACAACGGCGAGACGGTTTCCCTGACAATGGGACCGTATACCATCGCTAAGATGGAGATGAAGCGTAATCTTAAGTTTGATGATGATTATTGTTATGTCTCTATAGCAGACATGGAAATTTACAATCAAACAGAAGCTGCTGCCAATCCCGATAAGATCGATCTTGTATATGTGTGGCAGCGTGAAAGCACTTTCAGACACTCTTTTGCCGCACCGGCTGCCGATCCGCAGTGGCTTCCCGATATTGTATTACCGTCGGGGGTAAATAGAGATGCCAAGATACGGAAAGAATTTGGAATGATAGACTCCCACTTGACCGATGAACCTAATAGTGGCACGTATATAGATGATATTGATTTTGAAACGATCGACTTGTCTAATATGCCCAATTATGTTATAAATCTCAAAGATAAAGGAGGTATGTGGGTTGAAACACAAGACGGTAAATACAGGGCTTTTATCTATTTGAATAGCTTGAAGACGATTCCGGGGGGAACCCTGAGCATGAAACGCTATACTGTAAAGTAACGCGGATCGTTTTCATCGATGCAGGAACAAAATATCTCAGATCTGAAACGTTCGTTTCGAGGTCTGAGATATTTGTTGTAGTATGGAGGTGTATTATGTTATTCGATATAAATCATCTTCTTCGTCATTCCCCCGTCGATTGTGATATTCTCACCATTGATAAAGTCATTTTCTTCCTGGCTGAGAAACAGGCACATCCGGGCGATATCTTCCGGCTTGCCTACCCTTCCTGAAGGGTGCTGTGTGTGATCTTCCGGCCGGAGTTGTTCATAATGATTGTTCTGTATCCAGCCCGGTGCAATGGAATTGACCGTGATATGCCATTCGGAGAGCGAGAGTGCCAGCGCATGTGTCAGTGAGTAAATGCCGCCTTTGGATGCTGCATATCCTTCACTTCCCGGCTCGCTCATCAGATAGCGGGTTGAACAGATATTGATGATCCTGCCGAATGGATTGGCAGTGGATTGAGACTTACGGTGAATGGCCAATAACCGGGAGGTGATAAATGCCGGACGTAAGTTAACTGACAGAATCTTATCAAAATCTTCTACGCTCGTTTCGGTGATAGGGGAGAATTCGCTGATACCTGCGTTATTGATAAGAATATCGATGTCTCCCCAAACCAGAAAGATACGTTGCATGCAGTGTTCAAGGGCCTCTTTGTCGCTTACATCGGCCCGATAGAATACTGCTCCGGTATCTTTTGCAGTCTGTTGGCCTGCCGTTTCGTTTCTGTCGCAAAATGCTACCCGATATCCCGCACGGCAGAATGCTTCTACAATGGCTCTACCTATCCCTTCGGCTCCTCCGGTGACGAATGCCCGCTTTTTCTGTTCTGTGGCCGATGGTGCCGGTTTATTCTGCTGAGCAGTACCTGTTACCGGCCGGCCATATTTTTTAGCCCTTTCCCAAGCGGCTTTTCTGGCTTCATACTGCTCACGTTGTTTTTCTATATAGTTGTCTGCCATGGTCAAGTCTGTTTATTGAGGAGTACTCTTTATTTCAGGAACTCTTCTACCTTTTTATAAAAGAGTGAAAGATGATGTCCGTCTATAAATCCGTGATGAATGGTCATGGCGATCGGCATCACTAATTTTCTTTCTTTCAGTATTGCCTTCCCGGCGTTCATTAACGGATAATTGCTGCCGTGGCGATGTTCTTGCGTACAGGTCAGTGAAGTGAAGTATAAATCGGGAGTGGCGCTTAGCAATATGACATCGAGCAGATCTTTACCGCCTACCTTCTCCATATCATAAGGATTCCCATTAGGATCGATATCATTGATAATTGCTTTTGCTGTCGTATAGAAAGTCTGGAAATCGGTGTTCCACGGCAAGCGGATGGTGAAGAAGCGTCCGTTTTCTTTTACCTTTATGGGAGTCAGCATATCCACATGATCAAAATAGACCACTCTGCCTTCTGCATCTATACGAAAGCGAAACTCCGGAATTTCATTAACGGCACGTAGTACCGCATAAAGATAATGGAGGAAGAATGATTCGCCGGCAGCTTTGGCACGTGCTTTTGCTCCGGCACACTCTACTTCGGAAGTGATAGAGATTGTAGGGTTTTGAAAACCAAGAAAGAATTCGTAATTCTCTTTCCGTTCCCAGGTATTTATGTCTATGATATGTTTCATTTCTTGATTGCTTCTTTATTTTCTTTCTTCGTTTTTCTATCGTAAAAGAACATGAAGTAAACGCCGATGATAACGAACGGGATACTCAACCACTGTCCCATGTTGAGACTCATATTGTTTTCAAAGCTGACCTGATTCTCTTTGAGGAATTCTACAAAGAAACGGAATGTGAAAATAGCCGTCAGGCAGAGTCCGAAGAAGAAACCGCGATGCAGCTTTTTGCTGTAATTCTTATAGAGATACATCATTACGAGGAAAAGCAGGAAGTAGGCAATTGCTTCGTACAGTTGTGCCGGATGGCGGGGAAGCATGTCTACCCGTTCGAAGATGAAAGCCCAGGGCACATCGGTCGGCTTACCGATGATTTCCGAATTCATCAGGTTGGCCAGACGGATGCAGCAGGCGGTGATAGGAGTGGCTACGGCAATCATATCCACTACATCCATGTAGTGCATTTTGGTCTTCCGGCAGTAGAGCCAGAGGGCGATCATCAGCCCCAATGTACCACCGTGGCTGGCAAGTCCTTCATAACCGGTGAATTTCCATCCTCCGTCGGGCAGAAATCTGACAGGAAGTATCATTTCCCAAAATCCTTTGAAGCTGGTCAGGTAGGTCTGCGGATCGTAAAACAGGCAATGACCCAGTCGGGCACCGATAAGGATGCCGAAGAAACAGTAGAAAAACAGGGGATCGAACTTCTTCTCATCTATCTTTTTATCACGGTATTGATAATGAACGATGATATAAGCCAAAAAGATGCCAACCGCCCATAGCAATCCGTAATAACGGACGGGGAGTCCGAAAAGATTGAACAGTTCGGGACTTGGGTTCCAATTGATAGATAATAAGAAAGTGTTCATAACTTATAAGGTTTAATTTTATGATCTGAATTTTTTAGCGACTTCCCGATAAGTGGGTACATCTATTCCTTGCTCTTCGGCGGCTGTTATCATGTCGAAGAGTAACCCTTGCACTTCGGATTCATGACCTTTTGCCATGTCTTTCTGCATGGAAGCAGTGCTTTGAGGGTCGAGTTTATCGATTACTTTAAGGTTGTAACCAACGGGATCTTCGGGAAATTCTATACCGAGTTTTTTGCCCAATGCAGCGCTCTCCGTAGAAAGGCCGATGAAGGTGTCGCGTATTTTGCCCGGTTTCTGTACTTCACCCATTGGGACGTCGTAGTAGACACCGGTGACGGCCATTGCCGAGATGAATGACCATTTGATGAATGTATCCCGCTGAATGTCAGGCGATAGGTCTACTTTGATTCCGCTTTCCACCAGTTCGTCACGCACGGCTTCAAGCAGTTCGGGAGATACGTCTGTGCCTTTATGTGCTCCGTATACCAGGCGGAAAATGGTTCCCATCTGAGTGATTTCTCCCGGTGCGGATACAAAGCCTACGATGTAGATGCAACCGTCCAGAACGGTAACTCCCGGCACAAGGCGTTGGATGCGTGGTCCTGTGCCATACACATTTAATATGGGAATGACAATTGTTTTTTCGTGGGCGGCACGCTTTATCAGTTCTGTAATGGAATCGACGGAATAACCTTTTACACAAACGAATATTACGTCTGCCTTTTCGTCGTATTCTTCTGCCGTACAGGCTTTCACAGCGATGGTATGATCCCCCTTCAAGTCTGATTTTAGTTTCAGACCGTTTGTTTGTATCGCTTCGAGGTGTGCCCCGCGAGCTATACAGGTAACATCTTTTCCCGCCAGAGCAAGAAAAGCGGCAATACTGCCTCCTACACCTCCGGTTCCTGCTATGAGATAATTCATAAATTATACGTTAAAGCGGAAATGCATGATATCTCCGTCTTGTACTATGTATTCTTTTCCTTCTACGCCTAACTTGCCTGCCTCTTTCACGGCAGCTTCCGAACCGTATTGGATGAAATCGTCGTATTTGATGACTTCTGCACGGATGAATCCTTTTTCAAAGTCCGTATGGATCACTCCGGCGCATTGGGGAGCTTTCCAGCCCTTTTCGTATGTCCAGGCCCGTACTTCCTGTACACCGGCCGTGAAATAGGTTTCCAGATTCAATAGCTTGTAGGCTGATTTGATAAGACGGGCTACACCCGATTCCTCCAGACCTACTTCGGCAAGAAACATCTGACGGTCCTCATAAGTCTCCAGTTCGGCAATGTCCGATTCTGTTTTGGCGGCCACAATCAGAATCTCTGCATTTTCGTCCTTCACAGCTTCACGTACCATGTCTACGTATTTGTTTCCGCTTACTGCGCTGGCTTCGTCTACGTTGCAGACATACATCACGGGTTTGCTGGTAAGCAGGAAAAGTTCACGGGCAATCTTTTGCTCGTCTTTTGTTTCGAATTGTACAGTACGGGCTGATTTCCCTTGCTCCAATGCCTCTTTGTATTTCACCAATACGTCGTAGGCTTGTTTGGCTGCTTTATCTCCACCGGTCTGTGCCTGTTTCTGCACTTTCTGTATGCGGGCGTCGATGGTATCGAGGTCTTTCAGTTGTAATTCGTAGTCGATGATTTCTTTGTCGCGTACCGGATTTACACTTCCGTCTACGTGTGTCACGTTATCATCGTCAAAGCAACGGAGTACGTGCAGGATAGCATCTGTTTCGCGGATGTTAGCAAGAAATTTATTGCCCAATCCTTCGCCTTTACTGGCTCCTTTTACCAATCCGGCGATATCCACGATTTCTACCGTAGTGGGTACGATTCGTTGCGGATGTACCAGTTCCGCCAACTTATTCAGACGTTCGTCCGGGACGGTAATTACGCCTACATTCGGTTCTATTGTACAAAAAGGGAAGTTTGCCGCTTGTGCTTTCGCATTTGACAAACAGTTGAAAAGTGTCGACTTACCCACGTTCGGCAGTCCGACAATACCACATTGCAATGCCATTTATCTATTTTGTTATTTTATTTATTATCAATGCACATTAAACAGTACGTACTGTTTAAAATATGGGCGCAAAGATAACTATTCTTTTGCAGGCAAGCAATTATGTTCTCAATTTTCATATTTCTTGTGAAATACAGTCAGCAGTATAAATCCTGCAAAAGCGAAAGGGACACCTATCAATGCAGGATATTGATAGCCAAGTCCTGCTTGCAATGCCAATCCGCCGGAGTAAGCACCGATTGCGTTTCCCAAATTGAATGCCACCTGTACGCTGGCTGCTCCCAACATCTCTCCTCCTTTTGAATAACGTATCAGCAAGACTTGTTGCGGACTGGAGAGGGCAAACAGTCCTGCCGTACAAAGACACATCAGCAATACGGACAGCCACGAAACGGATGATAAAAAGAATATGAGCAATAGGGTGACGCAGATGCATGCCTGTACGGTAGCTGCCACTCGTCCCGGTTTGTATTTATCGGACAAACGTCCACTGGCAAGATTTCCTACAACCATACCGAAACCGGCAAGTACCATTAGAAAAGTAATGCTCTGAGGATGGAATCCGGATACATGGGTCAGTAGCGGATTGATATAACTGTACCAGCAGAATACGCCGCCGTTTCCCAACAGGGTTGCTCCTATCAACAGCCAGGGGGCGGGAGATTTAAGAAAGCGGAACTGTCCTTTTAATCCTGTATCGGGCAGGCTTTCTATTTGTGGAACCCAGCGCCAGATGTAGTAGAGTATAATCATTCCCCAACAACCTACCAACAAGAAGGTCATGCGCCATGAAATAGCGGCGCTCAATGATGTTCCCAACGGAACACCGAAAAGATTGGCTATCGTCATCCCAGCTACCATAATAGAGACGGCTTCCGAACCTTTACCTTTATCTGCCAATTTTTCGGCCACAATAGAGCCTACTCCGAAATAAGCACCGTGTGGAAGTCCGGAAATGAAACGGGCCAACAACAATATCCAGTAATCGGGTGCCAGAGCCGCACTTATATTTCCTATCATGATCAGCGTGACGAGTATCAGAAGAATACGTTTCAACGGATGTTTGCGGGCAAGTATCAGCATAGGTGCCCCTACGCATACTCCCAGCGCATAGGCAGAAATGAAATGTCCTGCCTGGGAGATACTGATACCGAAATCATGCGCCACATCGGGCAGAATACCCATCATGACAAACTCTGCGATACCCAATCCCAAGGTACCGAATGCTAATGCGATCAGACTTTTTTTCATATTAACTATACCAATCTTTTTACCGGCGGCAAAATTACAACAATCATGAAAAACAGCGATCAGTGCTCTCTTGTTTTTGAGCTTATCCCCTTTTTTCTTGATTTATGTCATTTTTTACATTTCGTCTATTCGGCCTTTTTGTTCTGTCTGAAAACGGCCGATTGTTTATTTTGTAGACTGAAGAAAAAGGTTTCTTATGCTCCATATACTACTTTTTGTTTATCTTTGTTGAAAATATCGTTTTGGACGGTGACTTGATGACCGGCTCTTTCTTTTTTGTAAAACAGCCTTTTATGATTTGTGCTAAAATTATGATTATATAAATTAACCTTTGTGACAATGAAAACACTTCCGATATTAAACAGTATGTTAGTGCTGGCTTCCGGGGCCGGACTTTCGGCTCAGCAGGCAAATGCTCAGCAAAAACCTCATATTATTCTGATTATGTCCGATCAGCACCGTGCCGATGCTTTGGGATGTATGGGAAATGAATCCGTCATCTCACCCAATATAGATCAGTTATCCCGGGAAGGGACCTTGTTTTGTAACGGCTATTCTTCGACACCGAGTAGTACGCCGGCACGCGCCGGGCTATTGACCGGTATGTCTCCTTGGCATCACGGTATGCTGGGTTATGGAAGGGTGGCCGAAGAGTACAAATATGAAATGCCCGCCATGTTGACGGAACAAGGCTATTATACATTCGGCATTGGAAAGATGCATTGGTTCCCGCAGAAGGCTTTGCATGGTTTTCAGGGGACATTGATAGACGAGAGCGGGCGTGCCGAGTCAAAAGACTTTATCAGTGATTACTGGTTATGGCTACAGCTTCAAATGCCGGGTGGAGATCCGGATTTGACAGGTATCGGTTGGAACGAGCACAGGGCAGGCATTTACAAATTGCCTGAAGAACTACATCCCACAGCCTGGACAGGTAAGATGGCCTGTGAATTGATCCGGAATTACGATAACGAAAAACCTCTTTTTCTGAAAGTTTCTTTTGCACGGCCGCATAGTCCGTACGATCCTCCCCAACGGCTCTTGGATGAATATTCGGATAAAGAAATTCCGGCACCTTATATGGGGGATTGGTGTGACAGGTATGCTGCCCTGCTTGATCCGGCGAAAGCGGATAAAGACGCTCCATTTGCCAACTTTGGGACGGAATATGCCCGGAATTCCCGCAAGTACTATTATGCAAATGTGACATTTATTGATGAGGAAATAGGTAAAATAGTACAGGTCTTGAAAGACAAAGGGATGTATGACAATGCTTTAATCTGTTATGTCTCCGATCATGGGGATATGTTAGGTGATCATTACCATTGGCGGAAGACCTACCCTTATGAAGGTTCTACACATGTGCCCTATATTGTGAAATGGCCCGATTCGTTTGGTGTAAAAAAGGGAGCCCAAATAGATGAGCCGGTAGAGTTGCGGGATTTTCTGCCTACTTTTTTAGAAGTTTCCGGCGCACAGGTTCCGCAGGATATGGACGGACTTTCTTTATTGGCTTTGATGGATGAAAATAGAAAATCCGGCTGGAGACAGTATATTGATTTGGAGCATGCTACCTGTTATGCTAAAGAAAACTATTGGTGTGGTTTGACGGACGGTAAGATGAAATATATATGGAATTTTCATACAGGTGAGGAACAGTTGTTTGATCTGGTAAAGGATAGGGGAGAACAGAAAAATCTTGTGTCGGAAAAACGTTATAAACATAAACTGGAAGAATTGCGTGGGGCAATGGTGAAACACTTGAGTGAACGGGGAGAAGGGTTTGTGAAAGATGGAAAATTGGTGGTTCGGAAAGAAACTTTGCTTTATAGTCCCAATTACCCCAAGACAGAGGCAAGTGAATAAGATTGGTTTTTATATTTTGTCTATCTTTGCACGTCCATTTAGTTTGAAATTATGCAAAAGCAGAGATATGCATTGGTGAAAAAGGAATATAGGATTCCTTTTATCCTGGTTACTTCTTTATTTTTCTTATGGGGATTTGCCCATGCCATTCTTGATGTGTTGAATAAACATTTTCAGGATGTAATGGTTATTAGCCGGGCCCATTCGGCATGGGTGCAGGTGATGTTTTATTTGGGATATTTTGTTATGGCGATTCCGGCCGGACTGTTTATTAATAAATACGGTTATCGCCGTGGTGTTGTCTTCGGATTACTGCTTTACGGGCTCGGTTCTCTATTATTTATTCCCGGAGAATATTGGATGTCGTTCAATTTCTTTCTGTTTTCTTTGTTCGTCATCGCCTGTGGTTTGGTTTTTCTGGAGACTGCTGCCAATCCCTATATGACAGAGTTGGGGGACAGGGAGACTGCTGCCAGCCGGTTGAATCTGGCCCAGTCATTCAATGGCTTGGGGTGTATCTGTGGGCCGTTGGTAGGCGGATTATTATTGTTCTCAGAAGACGGATCACCCGCCATCGCTTTGCCCTATACGTTGATGGGTATTGTGGTATTGTCAGTCGCTATGGTTTTCTCTAAGATCAGGTTGCCGGAAATAGTCCATGAAGAAGAAAACAAGGAACAGGAAAAGGTGGGAGGATTATGGTCGCATAAACTTTTTATTTTGGGTGTTGCCGCCCTGTTCTGTTATGAGATAGCTGAGATTTCCATTAACAGTTTCTTTATCAATTACGTGGTAGACGATGGCTGGATGAATGCCCGGGATGCTTCTGTCGTGCTCTCTTTCGGAGGATTGGGCCTGTTTATGTGCGGACGTTTTGCCGGTAGCTGGATTATGCAGCGCATTTGTGCAGAGAAAGTATTATTATTTTGCACCATATGCACGGTGATCACTTCTTTATTGCTTGTGCTGAACTTGGGGATGGTTTCCCTGATTGCCCTTTTCTTGGGTTATGCATTTGAAGCTATTATGTTTCCTACTATTTTTGCCCTTTCTTTGAGAGGATTGGGGAGACATACGAAGCGCGCTTCCTCATTTTTGATGATGTCACCTGTCGGTGGGGCGGTAGGCCCGTTAATGATGGGATATGTAGCCGATCAAACTACGATGTCTTTCTCTTTTATAGTGCCTTTACTCTCTTTTATGGTAGTTATGTTGTATGCTTGGAGAGTGAATGTGGCAAAATCATATTGAGCTTTTATCAAGAACCATTGTATATAATTTGACAGGTTTATCATTATAAAACATCCGGATGTTGTTAATGAAAACATGCCCATGTTGTATAAGACAACATGCCCATGTTCTGACATAAAACATGGGCATGTTTTTACTTCTTGATTCTATAGGGAAGAGAGACAGAAGTATACTTTTAAGTAGTAAAAGAGTATACTATGCTTATTTATAATAATATTAAGGAATACTTTTGAAAGACAACCAAACGGGTTTGCTTCAATCTTGGTTTCTATTAATACTCGTCACTGAGTGATATTACTTTCAGTTGCTTTTCCAACATCGACTGCGATAAAACGGTATAAATAACAACCGATACGGGAGTGCCCGGCAGTATGTCAAAGTAATTGTCGCTGAAAGAGCTTTCTGCATCACCTGTACTTAAAAATACAGCCCGTGCAAAATAATCACTTTTCAGGGTTACCTCGAAACCTCCTTCTACCGGTTTAATGTCCCGTGTAATCGATACTTTGGGATAATTGACCTCTTTTTGCTTGACTAAAAAGTATTGATTCGAATAAATGTTTTTATTCTTATCTGTAAGCCGGGCATAAATGAAAACGTCTTCTTTAGGGATATTTTTTAGTGCTTTGTCCAGTTCAATGGAAAAGAGCTTGCGGCTCGTATTGGCGGCTATCTTTACGGTTTGCCGGAAGTCGCTGATGATTTCACCTGTCAGTTTGATAACTTTTACATCGAGGGTACCGCTACAAGAAGCCGGGAGGTCGGAAACCACATAGATGTTCAGCATACCTTCCTCATCGGCAATGGGGGAGACGAGCAGATCACGATAGGCCTGACGGGCAAAGTAGTGTTGCGCTTTCCAGCGTCCGTAATAGTCGCGGCTTGCCCAGGAGGCCACCGGCCAGCAGTCGTTGTGCTGCCAGAAAAGTGTTCCCATGCAATAAGGCATGTCCCGTCGGTGGGCTTCAATAGCCGTTTTGATGGCATCTCCCTGTAATACATGGTTCATGTAGAGGAAAGCTTCGAAATCTTTCGGTTGACGATATTCGTTCAACAGATATGTTTCGATCAGTCCGTTGGCATGCGCGCCACCGCGTTGGTGAGACATCATTACCTCCGAGTAGATGTCCCAGTCTTCCGGGTAGGGAGCATAGCGCTTTACCGATTCAAATTCCGGAAACGACTGGAAACCATATTCGCTGAAAAAGCGGCTGCGTGCTTTGTTGTAGCTGTTGATCGGTTCTTTGGAATGCCATACGTTCCAATAATGACGGTCACCGTTGCGATCGTCGCTGCCGCCGTCATAACGGGCAAAAGGAGAAGAGGGCCAATAAAAACTTTCGGGAGCATATTTTTGAACGACTTCGGGAAGCGTCACGTAATATTGATCGGTAAATTGCTTCCATATCCGTTGCTCGTACTCCGGATTCTGCTGGGTATATCGCCTTTGCCATCCCCAGTTGAACCAGGCATCATTGCACTCATTGTTACCGCACCAAAGGGCGATACAAGCATGATTGCGCAGGCGCTTTATGTTGTCGATCGCTTCCTGGCGGATATTTTCAAGAAATTCGCCTTCGGCAGGATAAAGGCTGCATGCGAACATGAAATCCTGCCAAACCAGTATACCATATTGGTCGCAAAGATCATAGAAGAGGTCGTTTTCGTAAATACCTCCTCCCCAGATGCGCAGCATATTCATATTGGCATTGACTGCGTCGAGAATGGTTTTCCGGTATCTTTCTTCTGTGACGCGTGGCAGAAAATTGTCCTGAGGAATGTAATTGGCGCCTTTTGCAAAAACGGGTTGCCCGTTTAGTTCTACATAGAATGTCTTTCCGTCCTTGTCGGGTTTATTGATAATCTTTAAGGAGCGGATTCCTATTTTCTCTGTTTGGCTGTCTGTAAATCGTTCGTTGATAGATAAGTCTGTCCGGAAGTCATAACGGTACGGCTCTCCCAGTCCGTTGCTCCACCAAAGCTTCGGGTTTTTGAGGACGAAAGAAACGGTTGCTTTGTTGAGCCCTTTTTTGAGAGATAATCTTTGTTGTCCCAGCACTCTACCGGATTTATTATCCGTAATGGAGACAATGGCTTGGTCGAAATCTCTGTCTGCTTCTATTTCTACTTCTCCGGTGATGGTTGCCCGGTTTTTGTTTACTTCTTTTTGCCGGATAAAAATATTGTGAATATGTGCATCGTCCCATGCTTCTATAAAAACGGGGCGCCAGATGCCCGATGTGACCAGACGCGGTCCCCAATCCCATCCGTAATGATAGCCTGCCTTGCGGGCGAAGACGCTGACCTTCTTATCGAATACTCCGCCATTCTCCGATTGGTCATTGGATGCTTCGTAATGATAGGGAAGCGCATCCCATTTAGGGATATCCATTTTGATGGGTGAGTGGAAGTAAACTTTCAGCTTATTATCATCCGGCAGCAGATAGGGTTTTATATCGACTTGCCACTCACGGAACATATTATTGGCTGCCAGTATCTTTTTTTCGTTCAGGTAGACATCTGCATAGGTATCCAGTCCTTTGAATATGAGTCTGATAGTTTGTTTCTGCATGATTTCTGCCGGGAGAGAAAAAGTGGTTTCATAGATCCAGTCTTCTTTGTCGATCCATTGCAGCCCTCTTTCGTTGAGCCGGAAGAACGGATCTTCAATGATTTTATTAGCCAGCAGATCGGTATGTATCACACCCGGTACGGTGGCCGGATACCAGTTGGTAAGTCTTGCCTGTTTGAATTTCCAGCCTTCATTCAGTTCTTTCCGGAACGGGACGGCCATCAGTAAAGCACTGCATAGGAGTGATGAGGCCAGTAAGCCGGTACGTTTCACGGTTGATTTCAGTTCCTTCATAATATATTCGTTCTATGTGTTGTGGACTTCTATTTGCAAAAGTATGGAAAATTACCTTTATCGAATGATGAAATTTTATTGAATGCTGATACTATTCTGAATATTAGGGGTTGTTTTTCGTGTTTATACCTTATTTGTAGTACGAATTTACCACAAGTGTGGTATTTCCGGCGAACTAAAACCTCCCTATCTTTGTCGTATAATAAAAGAATGGATATTTAAATACAATATAAGTATGGCAAAGATAGCGAAAAAGCTGACGGACCTTGTTGGCAACACTCCGTTGTTGGAGTTGAGTAATTACAATGCAAGTAAAGGATTGAAAGCCCGCGTGGTAGTAAAGTTGGAGTATTTTAATCCGGCAGGAAGTGTAAAAGACCGCATTGCGCTGGCAATGGTGGAAGATGCGGAGGCGAAAGGTGCTTTAAAGCCCGGTGCCACTATTATTGAGCCGACCAGTGGAAATACGGGGGTAGGACTGGCTTTTGTTTCTGCTTCTAAGGGATATAAACTGATTCTGACGATGCCGGATACCATGAGTGTAGAACGACGGAATTTGCTGAAGGCTTTAGGGGCCGAGTTGGTATTGACTCCCGGTGTCGACGGAATGAAGGGTGCTATCGCCAAAGCGGAAGAATTGAAAGCAAATACTCCCGGTGCAGTGATATTGCAGCAGTTTGAGAATCCTGCCAATCCGGCTGTGCATGTACGGACTACCGGACAGGAAATCTGGGCCGATACGGATGGCAGGGTTGAGATATTTGTGGCTGGAGTCGGTACAGGGGGGACAGTAAGCGGCGTCGGTAAGGCGTTGAAAGCTCATAATCCTTTAATAAAGGTAGTGGCTGTGGAACCTGCGGATTCTCCGGTTTTATCCGGCGGTAAGCCTGGTCCTCATAAGATACAAGGTATCGGTGCAGGATTTATCCCGAAAACTTATGATGCTTCGGTAGTAGATGAAATAGTACAGGTACAGAATGACGATGCTATCCGGACCAGTCGTGAACTGGCTATAAAAGAAGGATTACTGGTAGGTATCTCTTCGGGAGCTGCCGTATACGCTGCTACCAAACTTGCCGAACTTCCGGAGAATGCCGGTAAAACAATAGTAGCACTACTGCCTGATACAGGAGAACGCTACTTGTCGAGAAAATATGGGAAATACCTATTGATAGCGTGACAGCCAAAGAATATGCTGCCCCGCATAATAGTTGAAAGCCTTATTTAGTTGAAAGTTGAGAGTTGAAAGTTGAAAGTTAGCTGCGCTATACACACGCACTGCATAGTAACTTTCAACTTTCAACTCTCAACTTTCAACTAAATAAGGCTTTCAACTATTATGCGGGGCAGCATATTCTTTGGCTGTCACGCTATCAATAGGTATTTCCCATATTTTCACATTTCTTACAGCCGGGTCGGAGTATACGAATTCCCGGCTGCTATAATGTTTCATGATGATATTCAGTGCTTCCCGTTTACTGTCCATATCTTCGATGAATCCTACCTTTCCACGGCAAATGACGCTCTTGGCTTTCATACGGTAACTGCAGGCTACTTTGGGATGCTGGAATACCAGTTCGTGATCTGTGCTGAAAGTGATACACACATGGTTGTTTTGCGCCAGCATATTGATACTGCTTCCGGTAGGGCCGGAATGCAGATAGATAACTCCCTCCTGATAACCGAAATTCATGGGTATTACGTATGGATTTCCTTCCAGATCGGTGATGCCGACAAAACAGATATCGCAACGGGAGATGATCTCTTCCACTCGTTGTCTGTCTTCTATGATAACAGTTTTCATTTTAAATAATTCAATAATATATCAAATCAATAATGTGCCAATGTGCCAATATGCCAATGTGCCAATTGCCATTCGGCTGGACAGCGCAGCTAATTGACACATTGGCATATTAGCATATTGGCACATTATTCACATTATTAAACTAATGCAAAGTCGAGTTGTTTCTTTTCCAAATTGGCTCGTGCCACTTTAACAGTGATGGCATCTCCCAGGCTATAGGTGTGATTTTTGCGACGTCCCCGCAGGCAATAGTTCTTTTCGTCGAACTCATAGTAGTCATCATCCAAATCGCGCATCGGTATCATACCCTCGCATTTATTTTCGTTGAGTTCTACATAAAGCCCCCATTCCGTAACTCCGGAAATTACTCCGTCGTAGGTCTGACCTACCCGTTCACTCATAAATTCCACTTGTTTATACTTAATGGAAGCACGTTCGGCATTGGCGGCAATTTGTTCCATGTTCGAGCTGTGGTCGCACAGGTCTTCGTATTTACTTTCCGAAACACTTCTTCCACCATCGAGGTATTTGGTAACTAACCGATGAACCATCATATCCGGGAAACGGCGGATGGGTGATGTGAAGTGAGTATAATAATCGAATGCCAAGCCGTAGTGGCCGATGTTGTGCGTTGAATAACGGGCCTTCTGCATGGCACGGATAGAAACTGTTTCGATCAGGTTTTCTTCTTTTTTTCCCTGTATATCATCCAACAGGTGATTGATGGATTTTGAAATATCCGTTTTGGTACCACTGGTACGCAGTTTGTATCCGAAACGCGCAATGAACTGATTCAGGTTGTCTAACTTTTCCGGATCGGGCAGGTCGTGAATACGGTAAGGCAGGACTTTGGCCTTTTTGCCTTTAGGTACACGGCCTATCTGCTCGGCTACCGTCCGGTTGGCAAGCAGCATAAACTCTTCCACTAACTTGTTGGCATCTTTCGATTCTTTGAAATAGACGCTGACCGGTTTTCCTTTCTCATCTATCTCGAATTTTACTTCGTAACGGTCGAAATTGATGGCACCGGCGGCAAAACGCTTTTCTCGTAAAGCTTTGGCAATCGTATCCAGCATCAGTACTTCATCTTTAAAGTCACCGTTTTTGGTTTCGATGATCTGTTGTGCTTCTTCGTAAGTGAAACGACGGTCAGAATAGATCACTGTATGTACGACACGGGAATTTTTCACATCTCCTTTTTCCGTGATGTCGAAGATGACGGAAAATGCGAGTTTCTCTTCGTGTGGACGCAGGGAGCAGAGGAAATTGCAGAGACGTTCGGGCAGCATCGGTATGGTACGGTCTACCAGATAAACGGACGTTGCGCGTTTCTCGGCTTCCTTATCGATGATACTTCCTTCTTTTACATAATGGGTCACGTCGGCTATGTGTACGCCTACTTCCCATAAATTATCTTTTAGTTTACGGATAGAAAGCGCATCGTCAAAGTCTTTGGCATCTTTCGGGTCGATGGTGAAAGTCGTTACTTTACGGAAATCTTCACGTCTGGCTATCTCTTCCGCTGTGATTTCCTCCGGGATTTTATCGGCAGCTTTCTCTACAGCCTGCGGATAAACGTAGGGCAGGCCGAATTCCGCCAGGATGGCATGCATCTCGGTTGTGTTATCCCCTGCTTTTCCTAAAATATCGATCACCTGTCCGATCGGATTTTTGGCTTTGTCCGGCCATTCGATCACCTTTACCACTGCTTTGTCTCCGGTCTTTCCACCTTTCAGTTTGTCTTTCGGAATGAAAATATCGTTGGCCAGTGTCCGGTTTTCGGTTACCAGAAAAGCATAAGACTTCTCTACTTCCAGCGTACCCACAAAGGTGTCGTTGGCGCGTTCCAGAATTTCGATCACTTCTCCTTCGGCATCATGGTGCTTGCGTTTGGCAAAAAAGGCTATCTTTACTTTATCATTATTCATGGCATGGGCCGAATTGCGTTCGGCTATGAATATGGGTTCGCCTCCGCCTTCGGGAATAAATGAGTTCTTTCCATTGCTTTTCCGTTGGAAAGTCCCTGTCATCTCGATACCGTGATTGTTGAGTTTGTATTTGTTTTTATCGACTTCCGTTATGTAGTCGTCTGCCAGCATATCCGCGAGAATATCCATGCACAGCATTTTCAGGGGATGTGTGGTAAGATGTAATTCCGCGAAAAGATATTTAAGGCTGATAACCTCTTCCTGTTTGGTATGGAAGAAATCCATTAATATGTTTGCCAGTTCTTTTTTCTTCATTCGTTTACCGGCTTTCTTTTCTTTCTTTTTCGCCATATTTTTTAAATTATAAGTTTAGTATGCAGGCCAGGTGGTAAGTGCGTATCTTATACGCTGGTTTCTAATTATTAATAGATACAAAGTAAATGATTAAATATTAATAATTCAAGATTTTCATGTACATTTGCCCGCGAGTTGATTAATATTATAACAAATTGGGGGCAGAAAATCCTACTCGGAATGAAATTTAATAATGTGTCAATGTGTCAATATGCCAATGTGCCAATTGGCTGCGCTGTTTATCCGAATGGTAATTGGCACATTGGCATATTGGCACATTGAATAATTATCTCTTATGGCAAGTATCTTAATAACAGGAGCAAGCGGATTTATCGGCAGTTTCATTGTGGAAGAAGCATTGAAGCGTAAATTTGCTGTGTGGGCAGGCATTCGTTCGTCGAGTAGTAAGAAATATTTGCGTGAGCGTAAGATCCATTTTCTGGAACTGGATTTTGCCCATCCCAATGAGCTGAGGGCACAGTTGTCCGGGCATAAAGGTACTTATAATAAGTTTGATTACATTGTACATTGCGCCGGACTGACCAAGTGCAGGGATAAGAAAGAGTTCGATCTTGTCAACTACTTGCAGACGAAGTATTTTGTCGATACGCTACGGGAGTTGAATATGGTTCCCAAACAGTTTATTTATATCAGTACGTTGAGTGTTTTCGGACCGGTGCACGAGAAAGATTATGCTCCGATAAAGGAGACCGATATTTGTGCTCCGAATACTGCTTACGGGCTTAGTAAACTTAAAGCAGAATTGTATATACAGAGTATTCCCGGTTTCCCTTATGTCTTTTATCGTCCTACGGGAGTATACGGTCCGCGTGAGATGGATTATTTCCTGATGGCGAAATCGATTCGCAATCATATGGATTTTTCGGTTGGCTTCAAGCGCCAGGATCTTACTTTTGTATATGTGAAAGATATTGTTCAGGCCATTTTCTTAGGGATAGAGAAACAGATATCCCGTCGTGCTTATTTTCTTTCTGATGGAAAAGTCTATAAAAGCAGTGCATTTTCCGATCTGATACGAAAAGAATTGGGGAATCCATATGTTATTCGATTGAGATGTCCGTTAATTGTCCTTAAAGTTGTATCTTTGCTCGCTGAATTCGTGGCTACCCGTTCGGGAAAGAGCAGTACACTGAATTCGGATAAGTATAAGATAATGAAACAACGAAACTGGCAATGCGATATAACTCCTGTCATGAAAGAACTGGGATACGTTCCGGAATACGATCTTGAAAAAGGAGTGAAAGAGGCCATTGCCTGGTATAAGAATGAAGGATGGCTCTAGATTTATTTAAACGTGTAGAGACCCGCAAGGGACTGTTCGCTGTCGAGAAGGTGACACTGATATATAATTTGTTAACTTCCATATTGATTCTGTTCCTTTTTCAGCGGATGGATCATCCCTGGCATATGTTGCTCGACAGGGTTATGATTGCCGGTATGACGTTTCTGCTGATGTATCTCTACCGGCTGGCACCTTGTAAGTTTTCCGCATTTGTGCGTATTGCCATTCAGATGAGCCTGCTTTCTTATTGGTATCCGGATACTTATGAATTTAACCGTTTCTTTCCCAATTTAGATCATATTTTTGCTTCGGCCGAACAATGGATGTTTGGAACTCAGCCTGCCCTTCATTTTTGTTATCTTCTTCCGCAGAAATGGATGAGCGAGGCTTTTAATTTAGGCTATTTTTCTTATTATCCGATGATTCTGGTAGTTACACTGTTTTATTTCATTTACCGGTTCGAGTTGTTCGAAAAGCTTTCTTTTGTATTGGTTACTTCGTTTTTTATCTATTATCTGATTTATATATTTGTTCCGGTTGCAGGTCCTCAGTATTATTTCCCGGCCATCGGGTTGGAAAATGCAGAACACGGGACATTTTTTGCCATCGGTGATTATTTCAATTATCATCAGGAGTTACTTCCCGGTCCGGGATATGAGCATGGCTTCTTTTATAATTTGGTAGAGGGGTCGCAGCAGGTCGGCGAACGGCCTACGGCTGCTTTTCCCAGTTCGCATGTGGGGATTTCTACTATCCTGATGATTATGGCATGGCGTGGCAGCAAGTGGTTGTTCGCTATTTTGATGCCGTTTTATGTGCTGCTTTGTTGTGCTACTGTCTACATACAGGCCCATTATCTGATTGATGCGGTTGTCGGGTTTGTTTCTGCATTCGTGATGTATGTCCTTGTGACGAAGATGTTCAAGAAATGGTTTGCGGTGCCGATGTTCAAGTAAGGTGAACAGGGAAGAGAATGCCGTCCATAAAAAATAAATAGTAATCGATGCTTTATTTTATTTAAAGCTCCCCCGGCATTTGTTGTTAGAATGCCGGAGGAGCCTCGCCTTATGTAGAGAAGATTATAGGGTTTTATTGTTAAGAGTACGGAGGATAATGTAATGGCAAAGATCGTTGGATTATTCTTCGCAAATATAATGAATGTTTGTATTTCCGGTTTAATTTGGCAAATAAAATGATGGGAAATGATTAAATTTTAACTTATAAAATCAATACGTGTCACGGTTTTCAGTGACAAAACTTTTTAAGGGAGATGTAAAAGTTGAGGTACGATGTGAAAGGGTATGATAAAGAGTGCGGCCCGCATGGAATTTCCGTGCGGGCCGCCTGTTATTTAAAAATGACTTAAATCGATCAGTCCGAAGTTCGGGTCTTTTTCCGGTTGCCATGTACGTACATGGATAATCGGTTCTTTGGGATTATTGAGATCTACCATCAGGAAAAGATACCCTGTGTCGCCGTAACTGGATGAAAAGTAGTCCTGTTTGATTTGGATGCCATAGATTTCTCCTCCTACTCCGGATTTACGCACTTGATTATCAGCAAAACGGATGTTGATATACTCGTTGCCTGCGAAGATGTGTTTCAGTCTTTTCATGAATTCGCTTTTCGTCTGACGGGTATATTTGACGGCATCTTTGCTCATTGGCTGGTTTTCGTTCGCCACTTTGTGTTTCAAGACGGAACCGGTGATAATCAGAGCATCATCCGAGAAGATGCTATTGATGTAATCGTAACGTTTCAACGCATAGGCTGTTTTGTAGCTCTCGAGGAAGTTTATCAGTACCTTACGCACGTCGTCTCCCCAAGAGGTTTGATTCATGATGTCGTCAACGGCCGCTTTGTTGAGTCCGAATGAGATCGCGTCTATTTTCCCCTCTTTAGTCAGGGTGAATACAACGTCCTCGACGAATGTGCGCCGGTTGCCGTTGAAACTGAAACTCATAGGAAGGCTGCGGCAGGTGATTTCACCATTGCATTCCAGGTATTTGAGTTCAGGCTCTTTTATTATTTTGGCATTGCCATATTTGATAAGTTGATTGAACATGGAAAAACCTTCCGGCGTGCATATGGATTGTATGTTCGTATAGTTCTTAGAGCGGATTGCCTTTTCTACTTCGTCTATGGTGTTTTGGTAAATGGTGGTGGCTTCATCGGCGAGGTAATGCATGGCGGATTCTGTCTGTTTGGCACTATCACCGGAGACAGCTTGCAGGGGCTCTTCAGAGGCGGATTCTCCCGGTTTGGGTTCGTCACCTTCCAGTTTTAAATAGCAATTGCGCATAGGGATCGGGTTTACCGATTGCATCACTTCTGCCAGTTCATTGTCGATATTCGATTCGCCTTCGAACATGTATTCTGTTTTGATCTGCATTCCTTTGGCATTGGCTACGGCCGGCATTTCGATGATGCCCAGTCCGTCTTTTGCCGAAAAGATGTTCGACCAATCGCGCCCGTCAAAATAAGTGTAGTCGTAATTGCGGGCGGGTTTGCCTTTGTAGAGTACTTTCAGATCGATGGTTTTCAGATCCCCGTCGATATGCACCTCGTTGATAGAGACTTCCAGATGCGAAAAGATCTCATTCATTTGTTTGGGAATCCAATTGCATAGTAATTGCTCTTTGCCTTCTTCGTCTTTCATGGTGAGGAAATTGCCGTCCGGATAACTTTGCAGCAAGATAAGAGCCCAGTAATAATAACGTAGGGCATCGGCTACCTGTGCCTTTTTCTCGGCTTTTATCGCTTCTTGGGTAAAGTCGAGCAGTTTGGTTTTGCGGCCTTCGAAAATACGTTGTATCTCGCTCACTTTGATGTAGCGCATGACAGCTGCTTCCGGTTCGTTTTGTATGACGATGCGACGGGTGTTGTTCAGGGTAGCCCGTGAATAGGTGTTGATGACCGATTTGAAGGTCTCGTCCACCGTAGCCTTGTCTCCGTCTGTCCCTCCTTCGGTGAGCTGGCTGAATTGGCTGGATACATTGGTGGAAATCTGGCTGATTAATGCAGCCAGAGCTTCATTGTCGGCTTTCTTAAGCGTGGAAGCGTTTCCTGTTCCCCAAATATATTCTTTGCTGTTCTGTATTTCTTCTACAGATTGTGCACGAAGCAGTGGGAGACTGAATGTCAGCATAACAAGAAATAGCAGTTTTCTCATATTGTTTGTTACGTTATAAGAGGTTCATTTTCTTGCAAAAGTAATAACTTTTTTATAATTATGCGATTAAAGTCTATCTCTTTTTTATTCACCTTCCGGCTTTATTTTGTCGAAAATTTGGAAAAGTTCTTCTACCGATTCTGTTCTTAGCATGGCAATGCGGGTTTCCCGGAAATTTGGAATGCCTTTGAACAAGGGTGTTGCAGCCAGATGGCGGCGTATGTGTATGATGCCCCGGCGTTCGTCCAGGCGGGCTACACTGTTGAGTACCTCTTCGCGGAGTACGTTTAGATACCATTCGAAAGTTTCGGGCGGCAGTTCGTTACCTGTTTCTAAGAAGTGTTTTACTTCGCGGAAAATCCACGGCCGGCCGATGCTGCCGCGACCGATCATGATGGCATCCACTCCGTAGCGGTCAAGGCATTCCTTTGCCCGTATGGCCGAGGTGATGTCACCGTTGCCAATGATCGGGATGTGCATGCGCGGGTTGTTTTTCACTTCGCCGATCAGCGTCCAGTCGGCTTCTCCCGTGTACATCTGTGCACGGGTACGTCCGTGGATGGCCAATGCGGCAATGCCGCAGTCTTGCAATTGTTCGGCCAGATCGACGATGATCTTATGGTCGGCATCCCAGCCCAGCCGGGTTTTTACGGTAACCGGTATTTTCACGGCATCTACTACGGCGCGGGTGATTTCAAGCATTTTCGGAATATTCTGCAACATTCCGGCACCGGCGCCTTTTCCGGCTACTTTCTTTACGGGGCATCCGAAGTTGATGTCCAGTATGTCGGGACGTGCTTCTTCTACGATTCGTGCGGCTCCTATCATGGCTTCGGTGTCTTTGCCGTATATCTGTATGGCAACGGGGCGTTCTTCATCGCAAATCGTGAGCTTCTGCGTGGTTTTATTGACCGAACGTATCAGTGCGTCGCTCGAAACGAACTCGGTGTATACCATATCTGCTCCAAACTTTTTACACATCAGACGGAAAGCGGGATCGGTAACATCCTCCATCGGGGCTAAGAAAATAGGGTGTTCACCCAAATCTATATGGCTTATTTTCATTTGTTGTTTACTTAATTATGCGGTTTACGATTGAAGTAACTTTCTTTATCGCTGCAAAAATACGGATTAAATTGTACCTTTGCATCATGATAAATCTATTTTCAATCGTAAATTATGAATATAAATGACTTTGAGATAATGGCTCCGGTGGGTTCCCGTGAGTCGCTTGCGGCAGCTATTCAGGCGGGAGCCGATTCCATTTATTTTGGTATTGCCAATCTGAACATGCGTGCCCGTTCGGCCAATACTTTTACGATTGACGACTTAAGGGAGATTGCCCGTACCTGTGACGAACATGGGATGAAGAGCTATCTGACGGTAAATACGATCATATATGATGACGATCTGGAGCTGATGCGCACCATTGTGGATGCGGCAAAGGAGGCCGGTATTTCTGCCGTGATTGCTGCTGATGTGGCGGTGATGAGCTATGCCCGTCGGATCGGTCAGGAGGTGCATCTTTCTACTCAGTTGAATATATCGAATGTGGAGGCGTTGCGGTTTTATGCACAATTTGCCGATGTGGTGGTGCTTGCCCGTGAATTGAATCTGGAACAGGTGGCCGAGATCTACCGTCATATCCGGGAAGAGAATATTTGCGGTCCTTCGGGGGCACAGATACGCATCGAGATGTTTTGTCACGGTGCATTGTGCATGGCAGTTTCGGGCAAATGTTATCTTTCATTGCATGAGATGAACAGTTCGGCCAATCGGGGTGCTTGCATGCAGGTGTGCCGCCGTTCTTATGCGGTGCGCGATAAGGAGACCGATGTGGAGTTAGAGGTTGATAACCAGTATATTATGTCTCCTAAAGATTTGAAGACCATCCACTTCATGAATAAGATGATGGATGCCGGTGTGCGGGTATTCAAAATAGAAGGCCGTGCTCGCGGGCCGGAGTATGTACGTACGGTGGTGGAGTGCTATAAGCAGGCCATTCAAGCCAATCTGGAAGGCACGTTTACCGATGAGAAGATCGCTGAATGGGACGAACGTCTGAAAACAGTGTTCAACCGTGGCTTTTGGGACGGTTATTACTTAGGGCAACGCTTGGGTGAATGGACGAAAAATTATGGTTCGGCCGCTACGGAACGCAAAATTTATGTGGGGAAAGGAATCCGGTATTTCAATAATATCGGGGTTGCGGAGTTTTTGGTGGAAGCGGCTGAGCTGAATGTGGGTGATAAGCTGTTGGTGACCGGTCCGACTACCGGTGCGCTGTTTGCCACACTTGAGGAGGCTCGTGTAGATTTGAAGCCCGTGCAGACCGTAAAAAAAGGAGAGCGTTTCTCCATGAAGCTGGATAAAGTACGGCCGAGCGATAAGCTCTATAAACTCGTTTCAACGGAAGAATTGAAGAAATTTAAAGGAATTGAATAATGTGCCATAAATAATGTGCCAATATGCCAATGTGCCAATTTTCCCTGCGGCATATGTCATGACGGCACAGATAATGGGTATATTATCTAATTGTTACATTATTTTGATTAGTGCATTGCTTAATTGATACATTCTCCAATTGGCACATTGGCATATTGGCACATTATTTAATTGACAAATTATTTTTTATGGATAAATATATTTATGAACTGGAGATGAAGGTGCGCGACTATGAGTGCGACCTGCAGGGCATTGTCAATAATGCCAATTATCAGCATTATTTGGAGCACACCCGTCATGAGTTTCTTTCTTCTGTCGGAGTTAGTTTTGCCGTACTTCACGAGCAGGGTGTCGATCCTGTTGTAGCCCGTATCAATATGGCTTTTAAAACTCCTTTAAAGAGTGGTGATGAGTTTGTCTCTAAACTTTATATGAAGAAGGAAGGGATCAAATATGTATTCTATCAGGATATCTTTCGTAAAAACGATCAGAAAGTAGTGGTGAAATCAACGGTTGAGACGGTCTGTGTGGTGAACGGACGTTTGAGTAACAGCACATTGTTTGATACCGTTTTTGCACCTTACCTCTGATGAGTAGTCCTGAAGAGTGTATTTGCAGCATTGCCTTGACGCAGATTCCGGGAATTGGGCATATTTGGGCCAAGAAGTTGCTGGATGGGGTTGGAAATGCTGTTGATGTGTTTCGCTATCGAAAAGAACTTCCCGATCGTTTGCCCGGTGTCAATAGCCGTGTGGTAGAGGCTTTAGATTGTCCGCAGGCTTTGTCGCGTGCTACACAGGAGTTTGAATTTGCAGAGAAGAATCATATTTCGTGCCTTGCTTTCACTGACGAGCGATATCCCTCCCGTCTCCGTGAATGTGATGATGCTCCTGTCGTACTCTTTTTTAAAGGTGCGGCCGATTTGAATTCTCTGCGTGTCATCAATATGGTAGGTACTCGTAATGCTACCGATTATGGAAAACAGCTTTGTGCTTCTTTTCTTCGTGATCTGAAGATCCTCTGTCCGGACGTACTTGTGGTAAGCGGCCTTGCTTACGGTATCGACATTCATGCCCATCGCGCTGCTTTGGCCAATGATCTTTCTACGGTCGGAGTATTGGCACACGGTCTCGACCGTATTTATCCTTCTGTCCATCGGAAGACGGCTGTTGATATGCTGCAAAAAGGCGGTCTTTTAACGGAATTCCTTACCGGAACCAATCCTGATAAGCATAACTTTATAAGCCGTAACCGTATTGTGGCAGGTATGTCCGATGCCACAATTGTGGTGGAATCTGCTTCTAAAGGAGGCTCGCTGATTACTGCCGACATTGCCGAGAGCTATCATCGCGACTGTTTTGCTTTTCCCGGCCGTACGATGGATGCCTCTTCTATCGGCTGCAACCAGTTGATCCGGGATAATAAAGCGGCTCTTCTTCTGTCGGCCGAAGATTTTGTAAAGGCTATGGGCTGGGGAGTTTCCCCTGTCTTTTCAAAAACGGAAAGTATTCAACGAAGTTTGTTTCTTGAATTGTCGGAAGAAGAACAACAGGTTGTTTCTATTCTTGACAAGCAGGGCGATCAGCAGATAAATACGTTAGTGGTAAAAGCGGATATTCCTGTGCATAAGATGAATGCCATACTTTTTGAGTTAGAAATGAAAGGGGTGATACGTGTATTGGCAGGCGGTATGTATCAACTGCTTCGGTAAAGAGCAAAAAAAAGGAGCAACGCCTTGCTCCAACCTTTGTTAACCTTAAATCTAATACTATGAAAAAAATCACATTGCAAATGTAAAGTTTTTGCCTGTTCCCACCAAATTTTATTCTTGATATTGGTTCTCTTTTAATTTCTTTCACGGTTTTTCACTGTTATCGTACACGAATACACTCAGGATGGGTATATTCAATGTAATTTAAGCTCTTTATCCCGAAGAATCGGGAAAAGTGAATGTGCATAAGAACATCGTTTATGGAGGATAAATACAGTTTGATTTGCGAACAATAGTCCTATGGCAGGGTTGCGTACAAGTCTGTTTGAGAAATGTTGTGATTTCAGATACGTGTAAGTGCATGGAGACGGAAGAGCGGGAACGGCCCTTCACTCTGTATCACCGATGAATAGGGAGTTTGATTAAAAAAGGTGAAGCCTGTGAAGGGGGGCGAAATATATAGAATAAGCATGCTGAAAAATAAAAAACGTTTGCCGGAAAAAAGATGTTACGTCTTTTTTTGAAACTTGTACATCTTTCTCTTGAAACCTGCTACATCTTTTTTTGAAAGATGCTACGCTTTTTAAAAAAGATGCTACGCTTTTTCACGCAGAAAGTTAACGGGCTGAAGTTGTAAAGTTGCAAATATCTTCCAATCGTTTCACGAACCCTTTCAGTACCGTAAAATAGTTGCCGGAGTGTTGCTTAAGTTCATTTTCATCTTCTATATTTGTTGCATCGAGATAATCGGTAGATGCAAAACAAGAGAAATTTATTCATGAAAAAGTAATGTCTTTCGTATTGTATTGGAGGAATCTCTTTTTGGGTAGATATGGCATTTATTAAAGATAAACGCGACTGTTACGGCAATGAATTGGAGGGCAATGAATTGGAGAATGAAACAGGATGTATGTACCGGTGGAATTTAGAAACAAATAAAACAATAATATAAACTTTAAAAACAAGAAGTATGAAGACATTTATTTTTTCAGCATTGGCATTGGGAGTGATGGCTGGTTGCTCAAATACAGAGATTGAGGATGTGGTTGATAGTGGGGAACCGGTAGCGATTACACTGAATGCAGGAGTAGAAACAGCAGTAGTGGTAGGGACGAGAGCTGCTATTGGAACAGATGAGCTGTTTAAAGCTACAGTATTGGGATGGGAAGGTGATAATGTTGCTGATTATAAGGTCGCACCTACATGGACGGCAATATCCAGTGATATAAAAGCGTCTTCTGAAGTAACTAATAATATAACTTTAACGAATACTCAATATTATAAATCAGATGGAACCCATACTTTTATGAAAGCTTTTTATGTAAATGGTGAAACTCCTGTTGCTGATACTGATAGTTGGATTTATAACTTGACAAAGAAAGATGGAACATTAGACATCTTAATGGCATCTGCCATTAACGGTGATAAAAATACGCCTGCTGCTTCATTTGCTTTTAAGCGGCCGTTGACAAAATTGATATTTAAGGTGGTTGCCGGTGATGGATTAGCTGATAATGTAACACTTACCTCTATTGAGGTAAAAGATATGTGTGTACTTGAAAAAATAAATCTTGGTACTGATGAAGTTGTTTTTGGAGAAACGCTTGCTACGCCTTTGTCTATAGGTGTTACTGCAAGTACTTCAATAACTGCAACTGAAACACCGGTAGGGCATGCCATCATGGTAAAACCTATCGCAGGTACATTTGTTATTAGTGTGACAACAAGTACAAAAACTTATGATAATGTTACTGTAACTTTAAATTCTGTGGCAGAGCATTTAGACGGCGCAGGTGTTGCATACACTGTAACTTTAACATTTAAAGAACAGATTTCGGTCAGTGCTTCTGTTGCTGATTGGAGTGAAGGTACAGGTTCTGCTACTATTGGATAATTGTTTTTATAAATGTAGTATAACCATCTAATGAATTCCTCAAGAAAAGATATAAAAACTTTTCTTGAGGAATTTTTTATATAATGCTTTGTGTGTAAAAATATTATTGTACTTTTGTGGAAAACATAAACAAATAAATAATATATCGTTATGTCCGGCCTCTCCACTTGTGGAGTCACGATGAACTGTTTGGAATGTCCCAAGGCAGTGACAAATTCTATTGTTCATGCTTCTCATCCGAGAGGGTTTCACAAGCCGGCTCAGAAGTGTGAAGAGAACATTATTATTTTTTTGCTTAAAGGTGAAGTTCTTGTCAATAGTCAGGAATATGCCGGTACTACATTGCGGGCCGGCGAATTTATTCTTCAGGCAATCGGTTCGAAGTTGGAGTTGCTTGTTATGGAAGACGCTGAATGTGTATGCTATAGCTTTAATAAACCTGAATTCTTTTGTGAGGAGCGTTATAATCATATAAAAACTCAAGTGACTCCTCCCTTGATCTTTTCTCCATTGAAAATAGTGCCGGAATTGAAACATTTTCTTGAAGGTTCTGCCAGCTATTTATCTAAAGACAAGATATGTCGCGAGCTATTATCACTCAAGAAAAAAGAACTTGCTTTTATTCTTAGTTCCTATTATTCCGATTATGAGTTATCCACTTTAGTACATTCATTGGCCAAGTATACCAGTAGTTTTCAATACTTTGTCCTCGGCAATCATACGAAAGTAAAAACAGTGGAAGAATTTGCCCACTTGGGTGGATATACGGTTACTACTTTTCGTCGTATATTCAATTCTGTATTTCATGAACCTGTCTATGAGTGGATGATGAAACAACGTAAAGAAGGGATCATTTACGAACTTCGCTATACGAAAGCTACCATTTCTGAGATTTGTTACAAATACGGATTTGAATCTTTACCTCATTTCTCAAATTTCTGTAAGAAAAACTTTGGAGCTTCTCCTCGCAGCATACGTTTAAGCGAATCGCAGTAAGTTTTGGGAGTATAAAAAAGGGCATCGCTTCACAGCGACACCCTGCCTAAATGGACACTCAGCAGTCTATAAAGATACACACTTGTACTTTTTGTTTATTGACTACCGGTATCCTCTCTTACATAAGGGATGATAAAATTCTATTAACGATTGGACGGAATTGTTAGCTTGTTTAAATAATTTATATTCATAATCATTTTTTTCTTTGTGTGTAACTTATTAATATAATTCCTATTACATGTGAAAACGAACAATAATATGTAATATTTAGTCGGAGTGCCGATAATATAAGAGCGTGAGACCGAAACATTACTCCTAAACGAGGCTCGACCAAAAGCCTAACTCTGGATCAATGAGTCAGCCCACACTCCCTTTATTGGTATATACGGGGAATTTATCTGTACGTATAAAAGCGTGTAGATATAACATATATATGCAATAAAGGTTGCGGGACTTTCTCTGTGCCAGAGTTCCAGAAATGAAATTGGTCGATTTCGTTTAGGCACAAATATTAGTTCGCAACAGAAGATGTACTACTGATAGTTAACGTCACCTGTGCTTGTATACGTTATGCATCTCCTTTTCCATTTGCAAATATAATGCATTAATATTATATTACAACCGATAATAATCTATTTATTTTCTTAATTCCTAAGAAAAATGGTTAACCTTGTTTTTAAGAAAACATCTTTTTCTATCATAGAGACAAGTTTATAGGTGAAATAGAACAGGAATATATGCTTATTTTCATGAAAGAAAGTGTCTTGATTTTACGATGAAAAGCTTATACGAATCCGTAGCGGCTATTCTATGGATTAGTGAATATTCAAAGTTTTTTTCGGTCGGTTCTATTTGATGCGGAAGTAAAGGACTGGTCCTAAAGAAAGAACTCCTTTAAATGTATTTTGCAATCTTTTAAAATCATTTTAGAAAGTATTACCGTCAATGCGAATAGCAAGTTTTACGTGATTTCTCTCTTTATTTGCAAACTCTGAATGGTTAATCCTGAAAGACAGTATCCTATGTTGAATTTTAAATTTAGTATTATGAGACATTATTTTACAAGTAGATTGTTTCTATTTTTGTTTGTTCTATTCGGCTGCGTGATGGCAACCAACGGGCAGAGTCTGAAAACCGTTAAAAATTGGAATTTCTTATCGTGGAGTGAAACAACTTTAGCTAATCTGGGGGCAGATGCCACCAGCTGGGAAGCAGAAATTGACGCTGATACGCAAGTTCTTAAGCGTTATAAGAATTTAGAGACGGTGGATGCCAAAAATGTCCTGAAAGCTAATGGGGTAGTGATTGCAGAGACCGATGGCATTCTCTTTCCTGCACTGACCAAAGGAAATTTGAGCCTTCGTATAAATATGGGTGATGATGGTATCCAGTTAGGAAGTAAGAATCTGGAAGTGACAATCAAAGAGCTGAAAGCTGGACAGCATGTTACCATTATTCTGAAAAGTGCGAATGCGACAAGTGGACGCGGCATCAGTGCCATAACGAACATGACAGGTACGGTGGGATCTGACACTTATAAGACCGGCAATGATGGTGAAAATACTTATGAGTTAGTAGTCGCTGCGGATGGTGATGTGAAGTTCAAATACAATGAAGGTGTTATCTTGAAAAGTATTACAGTATCCGAAGAAGCGGTTGCACGTAAAGTAGCTTATATTTATGATTCTTCTTATGCCGGTTATGTACTCGATGAAGACCCTGTACATGCTGCATTGATTGACGCCTATGAGGTAACGGATATCGATGTGAAATCTTTAGATGGTTCTACGGTAAATGAATTACTTGGTTATGATCTGGTATTTTCTTCTGAGGCTGTTGGCGGTAAACATGCGTATGGGTTGAAGTTGGAGACCGTTGTAAATAAAGTGCCTATGCTCAATCTGAAGTCATTCTATTATTCGTCGGACCGTTGGGCATGGGCTACGGGGCAGAATCCGGATAAAGGAACTAATACGATGATTATATTGGAAGCTTATCGTGATCATGCTATTTTCAATGGAGTGGCCATCGCAGAAGACGGTACATGTGTTATTTTTACCGAGAGCGATGCCAGCAACAATCAAGTGCAAGCTTATAAAGATCCGGGTGCAATCATTGCTGATGACATTGTTATGGCAAAAGATGGAACAGGTACTTATAATACCATTCATGAACATGGTACGACAAATAAGTATATGTTGATACCGTTTGCCAGTAATCTGATCAGGGGGATTGATGCCAATGCAATTAGACTGTTGCTGAATGCGGCCGATTATTTGATTGCCACGAAGGAAGTATATGTTGAGCCGTCGGATCCGGTAGCTGCTCCGGTTATTTCGGATGTTGTTAATGGAAACGCTAAAACAGTGACTATTACTACTGCAACAGAAGATGCCGCGATTTACTATACTTTGGACGGTACTGTTCCTACTATTGAAAGTATCCTATACACGCAACCATTTGATGTTTTGAAGCCGTGTTCGGTAACGGCTTTTGCTGTGAAAGAAGGAATGCTCGATTCAGAAGTAGTGTCGAAGGATATTGAGAACGAAAATTATATTGCACGAAACAAAACGTTGTTATGGGCCAATTTCAAGGATCAGCCGGAAGAATGGGGAGTAACCGGGGATATAATCGGTTCCGGAAAGACGGATGAAAAGACAATCGCAGGATTTATAATCGGAAGCAAGGGGCAGCGTGTTAATTTGCAGGCTACAGGTGTGTCCGAAAAGATCGGTGATACTTACGGTCCCGCTACAGAAGAAGATATGGGAGCGACAAGCTATGCAATGTCTTTCCTTACAGGCTCTGCCAGTGGCTATATAATTACTCCGTCTGTAGTAGCCGGACCTTTTGATGTTGCTATTTGGTGGTGTACGGCAAAGAGTGCATCTTACACTGAGAAATTGACTATATCTGTGAAAACTGCGGATGCAGAGGAGTGGACAGAACTTGAAACGATCTCTAATAAAAGTTATAAGAGTGTTCGTAAGCAAATTGTATCTTATGATGGAACAGAGCCTGTACAAGTTAAGATAACTTGTGCTTCCGGAAACGGCTCTAACAACAATGCAATGATATTCGATGTTAAGTTGTTGGGCGAAGGGGCAGATCCGGTAGCTACTCCGGTTATTTCGGCAGAAGCAAATGGAAATGCCAAGACAGTAACCATCACTACGGATACGAAAGATGCTACTATCTATTATACGATTAATGGAACAGATCCTACGATTACCAGCACGCAATATACAGAACCTTTTGACATCTTGAAGCCTTGTACAGTAAAAGCATTTGCCGTGAAGAAAGATATGGCAGATTCGGATATAGCTTCGGAAGATATTGAGAATGAAAATTATATCGCACGGAATAAAACCCTGTTGTGGGCCAACTTCAAGAACCAACCGGAAGAGTGGGGAATAACCGGGGATATAATCGCTTCCGGAAAGACGGATGAGAAAACGGTTGCAGGATTTATAATCGGAAGTGAAGGCCAGCGTGTAAACCTCCAGACTACCGGTGTTTCTGAAGAAATAGGCGGAAATTATGGCCCGGAGACAGAAGCTGATGCCGGTGCGTCGGGTTATGCTATGTCATTCTTGACAGGAACGGCCAGCGCTTATATGATTACTCCTTCTGCCGTAGCCGGACCGTTTGATATTGCTATCTGGTGGTGTGGTGCAAAATCAGCTTCCAATACGGAGAAGTTGACCGTATCGGTGAAAACGGTGGATGCTGAAGAATGGACAGAACTGGGAACACTTTCTAATGATGCTTATAAGAATATCCGTAAACAAGTGATTTCTTATGAAGGAACAGAACCGGTATTGGTTAAGTTTGCTTCTGCTTCGGAAAACGGAAAGAACAATAATGCGATGATATTCGATATTAAATTATTAGGTGAAGGTGAAGATCCGGTACTGCCGGTGGCTACTCCGGTCATTACGACAGAAGATACTGCCGATGGGAAAATGGTCACGATTGCTTGTGAAACAGAAGATGCGGCTGTCTACTACACTTTGGATGGCACTGAACCTACAGTAGAAAGTAGTCTTTATGCAGAACCGTTTGAGACGAAATCATCTTGCACAGTGAAAGCTATCGCAGTGAAAGAGGGTTTCCCCGATTCGGAAATTGCCGAACTGGATATTACTATCGCTACTTCCATTATTTCTGAAACAGTTTCTAAAGTTATCTTATCCCGCTCTTATTTCACTGTTGGCGGAGTGAAGCTTGAAGCTCCGGTAAAAGGATTGAATATCGTAAGAACGGTGTTTGAAGACGGAGTGATCGAGATGTCCAAGGTAATAGTGGAATAGTTCACAATTTCTCTTATTCAGTAGGTATATATAAAAATCCCTGCCGGATGACCCGGCAGGGATTTTCTGTTATTAATCAAATGCTAAGTTATACGCTTAGTCTTTCAGTTTTGCGAGGATGAAATCGCGGTTCAAACGAGCGATGTTGCTGATAGAAATGTTCTTCGGACATTCAGCTTCACATGCACGGGTATTTGTACAGTTACCGAATCCGAGTTCGTCCATCTTAGACAACATGGCTTTTGCGCGGCGGGCAGCTTCTACCTTTCCTTGCGGAAGCAGGTTCAACTGGCTGACCTTTGCCGAAACGAACAACATAGCCGAACCGTTCTTACATGCAGCTACACAAGCACCGCAACCGATACATGCAGCAGCATCCATAGCTTCGTCAGCAATGTCTTTGGAAATCAAGATAGCGTTAGCGTCTTGTGGAGCGCCGGTATTTACGCTTACATAACCACCTGCCTGCATGATTTTGTCATAAGCAGAACGGTCTACCATAAGGTCGCGGATTACCGGGAAGCCGGCGGAACGCCAAGGTTCTACAGTGATTGTATCGCCATCTTTGAAACGGCGCATATACATCTGGCAGGTAGTGGCGCCTGTTGCAGGACCATGCGGATGTCCGTTGATGTACAAAGAGCACATACCACAGATACCTTCGCGGCAGTCATGGTCGAATACGATCGGTTCACCGCCATCGTTAATAATTTGTTCATTCAGGATATCCAGCATTTCGAGGAACGAAGTATCGCCCGGGATATCTTTCATTTGATATGTTTCAAAAGCACCTTTTGCTTTCGGGCTTTTCTGACGCCATACCTTCAGTGTGAAACTTATATTTTTATCCATTTTTGTTTTCCTTTAATTGATTAGCCGATTAAGATTTGTAGTTACGAGTCTGAACTTTCACGAACTGATAGTTCAAATCTTCTTTGATCAATTCCGGTTCTGAATCTTCACCGGTATATTTCCAGCAAGATACGTAAGAGAAGTTCTTATCGTCACGCAAAGCTTCGCCTTCCGGAGTCTGGTACTCAGTACGGAAGTGACCGCCGCAAGATTCTTCACGGTTCAGAGCATCGCGGGCCATCAACATACCTACTTCGATAAAGTCGATCAGACGGAGAGCCTTTTCAAGTTCTACGTTCAGTTCGTTTACTTCACCCGGGATGCGTACGTTGGTCCAGAAGTCTTTTTTCACTTCTTGGATACCGCTCAAAGCTTTCTGCAAAGATTCTTTGGTACGAGCCATACCTACAAAATCCCACATGATGTGACCCAATTTCTTGTGGATGGAGTCAACAGAGTGTTTACCGTTAACGGCTTTGATTTTCTGAATCTTATCCTTGACAGCTTTTTCGGCTGCTACGAATTCCGGAAGGTCGGTAGAGAAACGCGGAACCTGGATTTGATCGGCCAGATAGTTTTGGATAGTGTATGGCAATACGAAATATCCGTCGGCCAGACCCTGCATCAACGCGGATGCACCCAAACGGTTGGCACCGTGATCGGAGAAGTTGGCTTCGCCGATAGCGAACAGACCCGGAATAGAAGTCATCAATTCATAATCTACCCAAATACCACCCATTGTGTAGTGGATAGCGGGGAATATCATCATCGGAGTTTTATATGGATTCTCGTCGGTGATTTCTTCGTACATATCGAAGAGGTTACCATAACGGGCACGAACCACATCCTCACCCAGACGATCGATGGCATATTTGAAATCAAGGAAAACGGCCAAGCCGGTATTGTTTACACCGAAACCTGCATCGCAACGTTCTTTGGCAGCACGTGATGCCACGTCGCGAGGTACGAGGTTACCGAATGCCGGATAACGACGTTCCAGATAGAAGTCACGATCTTCGTCGGGTATATCATTCGGTTTTTTAGTTCCTGCCTGCAATGCTTTGGCATCTTCGATCTTTTTCGGAACCCAGATACGACCGTCGTTACGGAGAGATTCAGACATCAGCGTCAGCTTAGACTGTTTGTCGCCGTGAACAGGGATACAGGTCGGGTGGATCTGTGCAAAACAAGGATTAGCAAAATAAGCACCCTTTTTGTAGCACTGGATGGCAACAGAACCGTTGGAGCCCATTGCATTGGTTGAAAGGAAGAAAGCATTTCCGTAACCGCCTGTACCGATAACTACGGCATGAGCAGCGAAACGTTCAATTTCCCCGGTTACGAGGTTGCGGGCAATGATACCACGGGCGCGTCCTTCGATTATAACAAGGTCGAGCATTTCATAACGGGTGAACAATTTTACAGTACCTTTCTGTACCTGACGGCTCAATGCTGAATAAGCGCCCAGCAACAACTGCTGTCCGGTCTGGCCACGGGCATAGAATGTACGTGATACCTGCGCACCACCGAAAGAACGGTTGTCGAGCGTACCACCGTAGTCACGGGCAAAAGGAACACCCTGAGCTACACATTGGTCGATGATGGCATTGGATACTTCTGCCAGACGGTAAACGTTGGCTTCGCGTGCACGATAGTCACCACCTTTGATTGTATCGTAGAAAAGACGGTATACAGAGTCGCCGTCATTTTGATAATTCTTAGCTGCGTTGATACCACCTTGTGCTGCGATGGAGTGAGCACGGCGTGGAGAATCCTGGATACAGAAGTTGAATACTCTGAATCCCATTTCACCCAGAGAAGCGGCTGCAGATGCGCCGGCAAGTCCGGTTCCTACAACGATAATGTCGAGACGACGTTTGTTGGCAGGATTAACAAGTTTTTGGTGAGCTTTATAGTTACTCCATTTTTCGGCTAACTGGCCTTCAGGAATTTTAGAATCTATTTGAGTCATAATGCTATTTACGATTTAATCATTTACAATTTTAAAATTTAGCAAGAAGCGCCGCATAACGATTGAACGTAGAATACGACTACTACCAGGGCAAAGCAGATGACAACGATTGTTGAATAGATGTTAGAGATGCATTTCCAACGATTGATCCAAATCTTGTTGTTCCAGCCCAGTGACTGCATAGAGCTCCAGAAGCCGTGAGTCAGGTGGAACCAGAGAGCGGCCAGCCAGATAAGATAAAGCACTACGTATACCGGATTAGAGAAAGTGTTGGTGATGTGATAAACACCGTCGGCAGCATAAGTAGTATCTACTACTGCACCCATGTTGTGCATCAATTCGGGGAGCTGCATTTTAGCCCAGAAATTGAACAGGTGAAGACCTAAGCCCAGAACCACGATGATACCTAAAACAAGCATGTTTTGTGAAGCCCATTCCACAGTTTTGGGTTTATCTACTACGGCATAGCGTTCGCTGCCGCGTGCTGCACGATTCTGAATCGTCAGCCAGAAGGCATAGATAATGTGAATCACGAAGAGGGCAGCCAGTCCTAAGGTAGCCACCAACGCGTACCAGTTTGCTCCCAAGAACTCACAAACCAAGTTGTAACCCTCAGCCGAGATGATCGCAACAAGGTTCATCGCCATGTGAAACGTTAGAAACAGGACAAGGGCGATACCTGTAATGCTCATCACCACTTTCCTTCCTACAGATGAATTACTTAACCACATAAATGATTGATTTTAAATTATTTAATTGTTAGAACTATAATTTCTTTTTTACATGCCTATTTCTCTTCGTGCAAAAGTACAGGAAATACATTGATTAACCAAAGAATTAAAGAAATAATTCTTTAATGAAAAGGGGGTATTATTTCTTACTAATATTCTCCCCTTTGGCTGCACGTGATCTCAGAGCACGGGGAGAATCTCCGAAAGAGGCTTTACAGAAATGGGCAAAATGTGACAAGGAGTCGAATCCGTAACGCGTGCTGATGTCGGTAATTCGCTCTTTGGTATGTTGCAGATCGTCAAGAATTCCCTCACGCTTTTTGTCGAGTATCCATTCGTACACCGGTACTCCATACATGTTTCTGAACAGGCGCCGGAAGGTAGTAACGGTATATCCGCCCAAATGGGCGAATTCTTCTACATTCTTTACCTTATTATAATTCTGCATGATGAAGTACTGGAAACTTTCAGTATACGTACTGATGGGATAAAAAAAGTTACTTAGTTGGGGGCGCGGATAGTAGCAGGTAAGAAGGAATACGAGTTCCTGACTTTTAATATCGATAAAAGGTCCGCATGAAATGCCTTCTGTTAAGTATTCTCCCAAGTCCGTTATGAACCGGCTGAGCCGGTAATTCATCACCAAGGGAGTATAGGTCAGCGGGGCTTCGGAAGTATTTAAGATTTCGCGGTAATAACTTTCACAAATTTGTGGCAATTCATTGAACCAGTATACGATGTATTCCACTTCTGTCAGTGCCAGTAATTCGATTTTGGAGCCGATGGCCTGAAGGATAAACTGCCCGTCACGTAAGCTGGTTCCGGGGTATTCCTGGCTATTCACGAGGAGTTCTCCCTTTATCATAAACAGTATGCAGTTTTGTGTGCACTTGTCGGCAGGGAAGTGTTGTCCCCTGGGAAAGTTCCTATAGACAAATGTACCTTGAGCAGCTTTGGGGCATTGTGCACAGTCGGTAAATCTTTTACAATAACTGTTTTTTATCATGAATTAAAGTGAGAAGCTATGGTTGTCAGGCAACAAAGATATGATATTTTTTATGAAAACTCAATATTTTTGCTATATCTTTGTCTTGTCTAATAAATGAAAATGGTGATGAGGAAATTAATGATTGCGTGTGTTGCAGTGTTCTGTACTATGGGAATTCAGGCACAAAACTGGGATATAAATACGTTGCATAAAATTAATAGTATGGACGGGAAATTTGTGCGGAATTATAGTAAAGCATTTTCTCGCTCGGCTCCTTATATTTCGGTGGGAGTGCCTGTCGCTATGGCAATTTATGCCGGTATAGGGAAGGACAAGGAGTTGTTAAAAGATGCCGTATATATTGGTACGAGTGTGGCCGAAGCTGTGGTGCTGACTTATGGCATAAAACACATGATCGGTCGTGAGCGGCCGTATGACCGATATCCCGGGCGGGTATATCCGTATAGTACGGAAAGCAGTCCTTCGTTTCCGTCCGGCCATACGGCGGCAGCTTTTTCGTTGGCTACTTCACTGAGTATTAAATACCCCAAATGGTATGTGATTGCTCCTTCGGCTGTTTGGGCCTGTTCGGTAGGTTTTTCCCGAATGAATGAGGGGGTGCATTATCCTTCGGACGTGATAGCAGGAGCGGCTATCGGCGCAGGTTGTGCAGTCGTTAATATTTATGTCAATCGTTGGTTGAACAGTTGGCTGTTCGGAGAAAAAAAGCAGGTCGCTTTTACCTATTAAAAGCCTGTTTTTAATTTTCACTTATAAATAAAAACGGGGATGTAAATGTGTCAAAACTCCCCTTTTATCGAAATCACCCTCGCTACAACTGCTTGAGCTGCACTCCTAAAGTTTTATGTCCAACTTTTGGGGTGCAGTTCATTTTTAGTTTATGAGAATTTCGACACACCCTCATTTTCTTGGAGGGGGATATACACCCTTCATTTATTTCAGCATTTGTTCGTACTCCTTTGAACTTAATATTTCCAGTGCCCGTTCTACACTTTTATTTGTTTTATTCATTACTTGGAAATATTCGTTCATATCCCATAGATCGCGGGCAATGAGTGCTTTCAGTTGGGTCTTGATAAGAGGCAGAGCCTTGTTGTATTGCTCTTCGTTGAATTCGATTTTCTCTTGATCTGCCATTTCACGCATCGTTTTCAGCAATTCATCATCTACTTCGAATTTCTCATTGAAAGTTTCAAACTTTTTGTATTTATTCAATAATTCTTTCCGATGCTTTTCGATGTATTTCATGGTCAGTTTGATAATTACCCCTTTGGCCACGAGATTGCGGTGATAATCCGTATACAGAGTGGTATCGATCGGCACAAAATAATCGGGCATGATACCTCCGCCGCCGTAAACGGTACGTCCTAATTTTTTGGTCTGGCATTTTAGTGAATCCGGAAAGTGGATACTGTCTGCATTCATCAACTCACCACGGTTGAAACGGTCTATCAAATCCTGATTATATTTCTTTTGATTATTCTCACTGTCACTGTTCCTGCCTGATAATTTGGTATCCGCTGTGCTATCGTAAGGTTTTTGAATGCAACGGCCTGCGGGAGTATAATACCGTGCTATGGTCAATCGGATCATTGAGCCATCGGGCAGGTCGATAGGACGTTGAACCAGTCCTTTTCCGAAAGAGCGTCGTCCTACAACTACACCTCTGTCCCAGTCTTGGATGGCTCCGGTCACAATTTCACTGGCTGAGGCGGAATATTCGTCTACCAGTACGACCAAGCGTCCTTTACGGAAATTTCCTGTACCTTTTGCGAAAAATTCACTGCGCTGTGCCGTTCTTCCTTCTGTGTATACAATCAGCTCTTTTTCCCCGAGGAATTCATTGGCAAGGTCGATAGCTGCGTTCAGATATCCTCCTCCATTACCTTGAAGATCGAGGATAAGGTCTTTCATACCTTTGCTCTGCAACTCTTTCATTGCTTTTAGAAATTCTTCAGCGGTGGTAGCTCCAAAACGGTTGATACGGATATAGCCTGTTTTCGGTTCGATCATATATGCGGCATCCAGACTAAGGATGGGGATTTTGTCGCGTTTCACTGTGAAAAGCAACGGATCATTTACTTCCCGTCGGAGGATGGTCAGGTTTACTTTAGAACCTTTCGGGCCACGAAGACGGCTCATGATATCTTCCGTACTCATTTTCACTCCGGCAATAGCCGTATCGTTGACTGCTATGATACGGTCTCCGGCGAGAATACCTACTTTCTCGGAAGGTCCGTTACTGACAGGTTGTACGACCAATAGGGTATCTTCAATCATCTGAAACTGAACGCCGATACCTTCAAAATTACCCTGTAAGGGTTCATTCATCTTTTTTACCTCTTCCGCATTCGAATAAGTGGAGTGTGGATCGAGTTGTGCCAGCATTTTGATGATGGCTTCTTCTACCAGTTTATTTTCGTCTACTTTGTCCACATATAAGTTGGCGATAGCGAATTCGGCCATTTGCAGTTTGCGCATGGCAGGAGAACCGAAGTTCTGTGCCTGTGATGTGATAGCCCACAGGCAGGCTAAGAATATATATATTTTTTTCATCATCTTGATTTACTAATCACTAATCATTTATTACTCGTTATTAAATTTCCATCCCTTCCGGAATAAACATACTGATATCTTTATTGTAGCCAAGAAGTTCGCGTACGATGGTAGAACTGACGCAAGTGAGTTCCGGCTCGGTGAATAGTAATATGGTTTCGATTCCGGCCAGTTTGCGATTGATGTCTGCAATGGTCTCTTCATATTCGAAATCTTTTACCGTACGTATGCCGCGAACGATAAATTGCGCACCTACTTGCTGGGCGAAGTCGATGGTCAGACAATCATAAGACATTACTTTTATTCGTGGTTCGTTTTGGTAGAATTTCCGGATCATTTCCACACGCTTCTCTATCGGGAAATAAGTGTTTTTGTTTTCGTTGATACCTATTCCGATGATTACCTCATCCATAAAAGTCAGGGTACGGGTTACTACCGAATAATGTCCGATAGTAAACGGGTCGAACGTGCCCGGGAAAATAGCTCTTCTCATTTTTTTGTTTTATGCTATGTCTTCTTCTATAACCAGATTGTCTATAATAAAGTTTTGCCGTTCCATGGTGTTTTTACCCATATAGAATTCGAGTAATTCTTTTACAAGATCGGTTTTACGCAATGACACTTGCTCCAGACGCATGTCTTTCCCTATAAAGTGTTTGAATTCGTCCGGGGAGATTTCTCCTAAACCTTTGAATCGGGTAATTTCCGGATTGGGGCTTAACTCCCTGATTGCTTTCTGGCGTTCTTCGTCACTGTAACAATAAAGGGTCTTTTTCTTGTTGCGTACACGGAACAGAGGTGTTTGCAGGATATAGACGTGCCCTTTTTTAATCAGGTCGGGAAAGAACTGAAGAAAGAAAGTAATAAGCAGCAAACGGATATGCATACCGTCTACATCGGCATCCGTAGCTACGATTACTTTGTTGTAGCGCAATCCTTCAATGCCGTCTTCAATGTTTAATGCAGCTTGAAGCAGGTTGAATTCTTCATTCTCGTATACCACTTTTTTGGTCAGCCCGAATGAATTTAGCGGTTTACCGCGCAGGCTGAATACTGCTTGTGTGTTGACATCGCGGCTTTTGGTAATAGAACCACTGGCAGAGTCTCCCTCGGTGATGAATATACATGAATCTTCTTCGAGTCCTTTACCTTTGGGGTCATTCAGATGAATGCGGCAATCACGGAGTTTTCGATTGTGCAAATTGGCTTTTTTAGCGCGTTCACGTGCTAATTTGGTTACACCGGCAATGGCTTTGCGCTCTTTCTCGGAGTCTTGTATCTTTTGCAGCATGATTTCTGCTACATCACCGTGTTTGTGCAAAAAGTTGTCTACTTCCTGTTTGACAAAATCGCCGACAAATTTGTTTACAGTTATGCCACCGGGTGACATATTGGTAGAACCTAATTTGATTTTTGTCTGGCTTTCGAACATCGGCTCCTCAACGTTGACGGCAATGGCAGCTACCAGCCCGTTACGAATATCGGTATAATCTTGATTTTTATTATAGAATTCTTTGATCGTACGGGCAATGTGTTCTTTGAAAGCACTTTGGTGAGTACCTCCCTGTGTCGTATGCTGTCCATTGACAAATGAATAATATTCTTCGCCATACTGTCCGGTATGTGTAAAGGCGATCTCGATGTCTTCCCCTTTCAGATGTATAATAGGGTAAAGCCCGGTAGCAGTCATGTTGTCATTCAGCAGATCGACTAATCCGTTTCGGGATAAAATTCGTTGCCCGTTATAGATTATTGCAAGGCCGGTATTGAGATAAGTGTAGTTACGCAGCATCGTCTCGATAAACTCAGGACGGAAGCTGTAGTTCAGGAACAGGGTAGCATCCGGTTCGAAGAAAATATATGTTCCGCTTTCTTCTTCCGTATCCAGTGTTTCGTCTGTAAGCAGATTACCTTTAGAAAAGGTGGCAATGCGGACTTTACCGTCGCGATAGCTACGTACTTCGAAACGGGAGCTCAATGCATTGACGGCTTTTACACCTACACCATTCAGGCCGACACTCTTTTTAAATGCTTTACTGTCATATTTACCACCGGTATTCAAGACGCTGACGGCTTCTACCAGCTTTCCCTGTGGGATGCCTCGTCCGTAATCTCGTACACTGACACGCAGATTTTCTTCGACAATGATTTCTATTTTCTTACCGGCTTGCATCTTGAACTCGTCGATACTATTATCTAACACTTCTTTCAAAAGGACATAAATTCCGTCTTCGGAATGTGCACCGTCGCCAAGCTTTCCAATATACATGCCGGGACGTGTACGGACGTGTTCCATGTCGCTCAGATGGCGGATGTTGTCATCTGTGTATTCTACAGGACTGTTGTCTAAAGGTATCAGTTCGCTCTCTTCCATAAACAATAATTTTTTAATGTGCCAATATGCCAATGTGCCGATTGGCTACGCATGCAGCTACGCTATGCTAAAGCACCGTTCGGAAACTGGCACGTTGGCATATTGGCACATTGTTCCATTATTCTATCTTTTTTGTAAACGCACGACGACGTTTATGTTGCTCGGTTTTGAAGTATTCCCATTGAGCCTGGACTTTTCCGTTTTCTTCCAGCTCCGGGTTGCTTTCTGCAAATATAAAACCTAATTTTTGATAAACCGGAATTAAATCGGAAAATAACAAAGCGTTAACACCTTTATTCTGGTATTCCGGTTTCACGGCTACAAGCAGCAGATCGAGCATTTTTGCCCGTCGTTTCATGAACAGGGCTTTCAGAAGATAATACCAGCCAAAAGGTAACAGACGCCCATGTGACTTTTGCAGAGCTTCTGATAATGAAGGCATTGAGATACCTACTGCAATCAGTTTGTCATTGGCATCCGTGATAAGGGTTACCATGCGCAGGTCGACGATTGGCAGATACATTTTAACGTACTGGTCTATTTGGCGTTGTGACAGTGGGGAATAACCGTACAACGGACTGTAGGCTTCATTCATTAACTCAAAAATGGCCTGTCCATAGTCTGCGGCAATCTTTTTGGCGGAGGTATATTTCTTTATTTTGAGATTATATTTCCGTTGGATGAGATCGGAGATACGTTTATGCTTTTCCGGTATAGCGTCCGGTATGTAGATTTTATATTCTACCCAGTCAGCATCTTTTTCGTATCCCAACTTCTCCATGTGTTGGGGATAATAAGGATAGTTGTAGATTGTCGCCATGGTGCTGAGCTGGTCAAATCCTTCTATCAGCATACCTTCTGCATCGAAGTCGGTAAATCCCAATGGGCCTTGGATGTCTGTCATGCCTTTGGCTTTGCCCCATTCTTCTACGGTTTTCAGCAATGCAGAAGATACTTCTATGTCATCGATGAAATCTATCCAGCCGAAACGTACATCTTTTTTATTCCATTTCTCATTGGCTTTATGGTTGATAATGGCTGCTACACGGCCTACCAGTTCATCATTTTTATAAGCCAGAAAGTATTCGGCCTCACAAAATTCAAACGCAGCGTTTTTCTTTTTGTTGAACGTATTAAGCATATCGTCATAAAGATCGGGAACAGAATAAGGGTTACCCTTATACATCTTGAAATTGAAACGAATAAACTTTTTTAGTTCTTTTCTTCCAGATACTTTTTTGATTGTAATAGCCATAATTTGTATTTATTTGAGTTTGCAAAGATACGTGATAATCTTTAAATTACAACGGGGAAGTGGCAAAAACTACTGTAATCGCCATTCCCCGTTTTGTGTAAATACAAAGTGGTATCTTTTATGATTTGAAAGGTATGTATAATGTTGTATTTATGATAATGAAAGTATCAGTAGCTGTGCCGTAAGCACGCGCAGAAACATGGCCAACGGATATACGGTAGCATAGCCTACGGCGGGAGCGTCGCAAGAAGTCAGGTCATTCGAGTAGGCAAGAGCGGGTGGATTGGTATTGGCTCCGGACAATACTCCGATGAGTGTATAGTAATTCAATTTACAGCCATAACGTCCGATAAGCCCCGTTATTAATAATGGGATAACAGTGATGATGGCCCCATAACCGATCCAAACATAACCTCCTTCGTTCACAACAGTTTCTATGAATCCCTTACCGGCTCCTAATCCTACACAGGCAAGAAAGAGTGAAATGCCTATTTCTCTAACCATCAGATTGGCACTCATGGTGGTATAAGTAATCATTTTGTATTGTGGACCGAAACGGCTGATAAGGATCGATACGATGAGCGGGCCTCCCGCAAGTCCCAGCTTGACCGGTTGAGGAATGCCCGGAAACATAAATGGAATACTTCCTAAGATACATCCCAAAGCGATACCTATAAATATCGGAATAAGATTGGGATGGTTCAGTCGTTTCATTGAGTTTCCCAAGACCTTCTCGGCATGTCCTACAGCCAGTTCGCTACCGACTACTGTTACACGGTCGCCCATCTGCAATTGCAGGCTCGGAGCGGCTACAAGGTCTACTCCCGAACGATTGATGCGGGTGATATTTGCGCCGAAATTATTTCGTATTTTCAGTTGCGACAGCGTTTTTCCATTCAGTTCGGGTTTGGTAATCAGGATACGTCTTGAAATCAGATTCTTACTAACCTGTTCCCATTCTACCTCCACTTGTTTACCGAAGAAGACCGTGATAGCCTCAATATCTATCGGATTGGAGATAATTAAAATCTCATCATCCAAATGCAGGATAGTACCCGAGTTAACTAATTCCGTCTCTTTGTTTCCTTCATGATAACGTATACGCGAAATAACAAAATTCCGGTTTACCAACGGGCGTATATCTTTAATTGCCTTTCCGTTTATCGCCTCATTTTTTATAACTAAGGTGACGGGACGTACAGTCAGTTCTTGTAAGTGTCCTAATCCTTTTTCCGCATCGGCCTCTTCTTTGGTCGTATTGATATTTAAAATATACTTTAAGGCAAGTAATGAAAGGATAGCACCCACCACTCCGAGTGGATAGGCTACGGCGTATCCCATTGCTATCTCAGGCGCATCGATACCGTTCAGGTCACTGTTGGCCTGCTGGGCAGCACCCAATCCCGGGGTATTGGTGACGGCACCGGAAAGAATTCCGACCATTGTTGTGATGGGAACGCCTGTGGCGAAGTGTAGGATGACGGTAATAACAACACTCAGAAAGATAGTTGTCATGGCGAGCATGTTCAGTGTAAATCCTCCCTTTTTAAAAGCGGAAAAGAAACCAGGCCCTACCTGTAAACCGATGGAGTAGACAAATAATATCAATCCGAATTCCTTTAGGAAGTGTAGCAGATGTTCGTCTAAGCTCAGGTTGAAATGCCCGAATACGATACCGACGAAAAGTATCCATGTGACACCCAATGAAATTCCGGCTATCTTTATTTTAGCCAGTATGATACCGAAGGCTATAACCAACGATAAAATAAGTACGGAGTGTGCCACTCCACCACCCCAAAGATTGGGGTATCCTTCGAAAAGGTTTCTGAGAAGTTCCATAATATAATAAATTTGTCTTTAATGTATCAACCACAGAACCTCGATTAATTGTATCACAACATAGACATACCCATATTTACAGGTATCTCTTTCGCAGGTTCTTTCATTGGATTCATCTTCTTTCACACTGCTTTCCTAATCCCACGAGTAAAAACAGCCTTTGATGAATGGCAGGTCTTCTGACTGACTCCTTATCTTGAAGCCTTCCCGGTTCTATAAAAAGAACCAGTGGCAAAGGTCTGTTTTCAAGATATTAGCAGAGTTTCACAGCAGCGGGACTGTCCGGGATTTTCACCCGATTCCCTTTTAATCCGAATAGTCGAAATGTCTATCCGCAACCAATTCGGGGCAAAGATAGTCGATTTTATAATTCAATGGGGAAGAAACGAAGAAAAAAGATACGGCTGAATATTTTTTCCTTTTCAAGTTGAATTCTTGATTTAATTTCTAACTTTGTCAGCAATATCGGTTTCTGAAGTAGCTTCAATGCGAACCGGAATTAAAAGGGAATCCTGTGAAAATCAGGGACTATCCCCGTAGCTGTAAGTTTTATCTCTTGCATTTGAAAGAGAAATGTTACAACAATCTTTGCCACTGGTTATTTTTATAGAATCGGGAAGGCGTTGTAATAAAAACAAGTCAGAAGACCTGCCGGTTTCATTACCTCATTCAAGGCTTTCGGGTGAAAGGCGATGGAGTGGATTCTACCGATTTCATTTTATTACTGACCTCCGTGAATTGTCGTATTTGAATAGCTTTATGATGAATTTATTTGTTAAATCTTAATTTATAAGTATGATTAGTTCGGAGATATTCATTATCAAAAGAGATGGGAAAAGAGAAGTGTTTTCTCTTGATAAGATTAAAAATGCGATTGCCAAAGCTTTTTTGTCAGTAGGGAGTTTTGCTACACAGGATGTCATTACCAATGTATTGAGCCGTGTCAGTGTCAGTGATGGAACCAGTGTGGAAGAAATCCAGAATCAGGTGGAAGTAGCTCTGATGGCAGAGCATTATTACAGTGTTGCAAAAGCATATATGCTGTATCGTCAGAAGCATTTGGAAGACCGTGAAGTCAGAGACAAGCTTAGATTCTTGCTTGATTATTGTGACGCTTCCAATCCTGCTACCGGCAGTAAATATGATGCAAATGCAAATGTGGAGAACAAGAACATCGCTACTTTGATAGGTGAATTGCCAAAATCGAATTTTATTCGTCTGAACCGCCGGTTATTGACGGATCGTTTGAAAGATTTGTATGGTAAAGAAGTCTCCGACCGCTATCTTGAACTTTTGAATCATCATTTTATTTATAAGAATGATGAGACTAATCTCGCCAATTATTGTGCAAGTATCACCATGTATCCCTGGTTGATAAACGGCACTGTGGGTGTGGGAGGCAATTCGACGGCTCCGACTAATCTGAAATCTTTCTGTGGAGGATTTGTCAACATGGTATTCATTGTATCCAGTATGTTGAGCGGTGCATGTGCTACTCCGGAGTTTTTAATGTACATGAATTATTTTGTAGGCTTGGAGTATGGACAGGATTATTATAAACACGCTGACAAGGTTGTTGATTTGTCTGCTAAGCAAAGAACGATCGATAAGATTATAACGGATTGTTTTGAACAGATAGTGTATTCTATTAATCAGCCTACGGGTGCACGGAATTTTCAGGCGGTATTTTGGAATGTAGCCTATTATGACAAGTACTATTTCAATAGTCTTTTCGAGCATTTTGTTTTTCCCGATGGAAGTAAACCCGATTGGGATTCTTTGAGTTGGTTGCAAAAGCGCTTTATGAGGTGGTTTAATAAGGAACGCACACGGACCGTTTTGACGTTTCCTGTCGAAACAATGGCATTGCTGACCAAAGATGGTGACGTATTAGATAAAGAATATGGAGATTTCACTGCCGAAATGTATGCCGGAGGGCACTCTTTCTTTACCTATATGAGTGATAATGCCGATTCCCTAAGTAGCTGTTGCCGTTTGCGTAATGAAATACAAGATAATGGTTTCAGTTATACGTTAGGTGCCGGCGGGGTTTCTACCGGTTCGAAGAGTGTATTGACTATTAATCTGAATCGTTGTATCCAGCATGCAGTGAAGTCGGGTATGCTTTATCCTTTCTTTCTGGAAGAGGTCGTCGATTTGGTTCACAAAGTACAACTGGCTTACAATGAGAATCTGAAACAGTTGCAGGCAAAAGGTATGTTACCTTTGTTTGATGCCGGTTATATCAATATGAGTCGTCAATATTTGACTATCGGTGTCAACGGTTTGGTTGAAGCAGCTCAGTTTATGGGAATCGAAATCAATGATAATCCCAAATATGAAGCATTTGTGCAGGAGATCTTGGGTATGATAGAAAAATATAATAAAAAGTATCGTACAAAGGAAGTTTTGTTTAACTGTGAAATGATCCCTGCCGAAAATGTAGGCGTGAAGCATGCCAAGTGGGATAAGGAGGCCGGTTTCCAAACTTTTCGTGAATGCTATAACAGTTATTTCTATATCGTGGAAGATGAGTCATTGAATATTGTCGACAGGTTTCGTCTTCACGGGCATCGCTATATCGAGCATCTTACCGGTGGCTCTGCTTTACATATGAATTTGGAGGAGCATCTTAGTAAAGAACAATATCGGCAATTGTTACGGGTAGCTGCTATAGAAGGTTGTAATTACTTTACATTCAATATTCCGAATACTATTTGCAATAAGTGTAAGCATATCGATAAGAGATATCTGCACGAATGTCCTGAATGTCATAGCGAGGACGTAGATTATCTGACTCGTGTTATCGGTTACATGAAACGTGTCAGCAATTTTTCACAAGCCCGGCAGAAGGAGGCTGCTCAAAGATATTATGCTCCGGTACGCTGATTATGATATTGTTTTTCAAGAGATACCGGGTGAGGTTACTTTGGCTATCAATCTTTCTAATTGTCCGAACAGGTGTAAGGGGTGTCATAGTCCTTATTTGATGGATGATATCGGTGAATTCCTGACTGAAGAAAGTCTTTCATGGCTTTTGCAGAAATATGGTAAAGCTGTGACTTGTGTCTGTTTTATGGGTGGAGATGCTTATCCGTTAGAAGTAGAGCGATTGGCACAGTTTCTCTGTTGCCGTCAGTCCATAGCTCCGGTGAAAGTGGGTTGGTATTCCGGAAAGTCGGAGTTACCTGCCGACTTTAATATGAGTTATTTCGAATATATAAAGTTGGGACCTTACGTGGAAGCGTTGGGTGGATTGAAATCTGCAAAAACAAATCAGCGTTTGTATCGTATTGCCAATGGGAAAATGGAGGATATTACTTATCGGTTTTTGTCAAATCAATTGTTTGTTTGAAGGGATTTCCATGATCACTTTTTATATTCTATGATAGGAATACCTGGATATTTTCATGTATGGAAGGGGCTATCCGACTTTGGATAGCCCCTTATGCAAGTTATAAATTTTGAACCTGCTTAATTTATTAGAGACGTTTTAGTTCCTTTTTATGGATAATATTTGAATTCTATCTATTTCTAACAGATCATTTCTTAAGAATTTTTATTGTACGAACCTCTTTACCGTCTTTTATCACTTTCACTAAGTAAATGCCATTAGTACCAAGGGTAATACGCATATTTTGACCGGCATAAAGAATTTCTGCTTTTTGAGCAGCAAGCATACCGGATATTGTGTATACAGAAACTTGGTAGTTACCGTCTTCTGCAAATTCTACAAAGAGAATGTCTTCTACAGTATACGTGCGCAGTTCGCCTGTTGCATCCATACTTTCAACGCCTGTAGCATCGTAGATGGAGAACACAGGATAATCCCTGGAATCTGAACCAAGATCGTTGGCAAGCGTTAAAGTTACAGTACGGTCACTGGCTTTTTCATAAGATAATTTAGCATTACCGGCGATGTCATTACCGGTAGCTTCGCTGATTACAGCACGTTTGGCAGTCCATGTTGGTAATGTTTCAATCTTATAAGCAGATCCGGCGATATACGGAGTACCGGGAAGGAAAATAGGTAGCTGAGGAGTTTGAGTACCGGAACCTTCTTTATCTCCTGCTGCGATCTTATAGTTGCAGGCTTTTGTTTCCGGTTTGCTGCCTTTGGCCGTGAAATAATGATCGTTATCTGCATCTGTATCAAAATCCCAGTAAGCAAGCACATTTTCCGGGAGATTATTGGCATCAAGACCTGCTTTTGAAAGTTTTACCTCTTCCGGAGTCATTGCGCCCTTCCAAACTTGCAATTCGTCTACTACGCCATTGTTGAAAGTCGGATTACTGCCACGACCTCCACCGAAACACATCCAGTAGTCTACCGGAAGTGCAAAGTGTATAGAACACCAATCTTCTGTTGTTCCCGTTTCTGCTCCATTGTTATATGTCCATGTAGACTTTTGGAGGACACCGTTTATATACAGTTTGACGCGGAATTTGCCGACATTGTTGTATTCAAAGATTAATGCCAGATGGGTCCATGCGCCAAATATGATGGTACTTTCAGGGAAAGTAGTCCTGTATTCCGGAGCACCGTTATTGTTGGATGCACGGAATGAGAATGAGTTTATTGTACCATCAGGGTCAATATTAGACCAGAACCATCCCCAGTTATTTACAGGCCAACTACCGGTACGGTCTTCAATACTGCAGAGTACTGAACTACCGGGTACAGAAGTAAAGTTTATCCATGTGGAAATAGAGAATGATTCAAAAGCATCAATGCCTAAAGGTTTCATTTTGCAACCTACGGAGGCTTCATTGATTGAGATACCGCGTGATGCGGCACCGTTTGCTTTTCTGCCTGTATAGCCAAGCGTAATTTCTTCTCCGATTTCAATTTTGACAGGCGATGCCTCTTCTTGTACATCTTCTCCATTGAGTGTTAGACTTTGGATTTCAGGCAGAGCACCTGATCCCCAACTTGTAATCTGTACATAAGAATTAATGCGGCGGAGAGTATCGGATTCGGTAATTTCGAGATCATAAGCACCAAGCTCCTTGATACCCTCGGGTACAGAGAATTTGATGGTATTGCTTGCCTCTTTTACTACCTCGCCTTCACCATTGTAGAGTTTCCAAGTAGCCGGATTGTGACGGGGATCTACATAAGAGATTTCGAAATTCTCTTCCGGCTTAATTGTCGTTTTATCAATTTGGATATCATTAATAGTACTATAATCACCAAAATCATCCGTATATTCACTCCAAGCAATCTCAGAATCAGAGTTTGTATCCACTGATACGGCGGCAACGCCCAAACGTATCCGTTGTGCCTTATTCGCATCAATAGGAATAGAATAGTACATACCTGCCCAAGAAGTGGTGATGCCCATAAATACAGGCTCTCCGCCTTCTTGCTGTGCGTAAAGCTTAAACATAGAGGTGTTTACATCAAGGTTGTAAACAGGGGTACCGGCTTCCTTATTGTTAGGCATGTTGAAAATCACTTTGGCATCAACACCTTTAAGGTGGCTACCGACAGCTTTTGCTACGGTGATTTCGGGGGCGGAAGGAGTAGGGGTCGTACTACGAGTAATGGAGAATTCTCCAAGGTAAAATTCAAGATTTTCAGCATTCTTGAAATGCAGGCCGATCATTGCAGCCTCCTGACCGTCGAGCGAGGCTAAAAGACCACTGATTTTGAATGTTTTTTGTACCCAAATTTCATCGTCGGCTACTTCTTTCATCGTCAATACTTTTAGGTTGTTTTCGCGTAGAATCGTTGATTCCTTGCCTTTTGCAGACAAAACAAGATTAATATCAGCCTGTCCTCTCATGAGTTTGTAACGAACAGTGATTACGTCGCCTTTATTCAATAGGAAATCGGTTTTGAACAGATGCAAATATTCATTGTCTGTTGAACCGAAAATGCGGAGACAAGAACCGCCTACATAAGCATCATCCCACGTGAATTGAGCATCCAACCCATCAGCCGGTACATCGGATTCCTCTTTACCCATAAATGAAGAAGCGAACCAGTAACGCCATGTAGGAAGATAATCTTGTACACCTATATTATACCATTCGTTATCATTTTGGCGTTCGCCTTTCCAATTGAAGAAACGACCGTTACCTAAATTGAAGAATGTTATAAACGGTTCTTCAGAAAGATCCCAGCTTAAAGAGCTGCGTGCAGAGATATAGGCTGACATACCAAACCACTTTTCATTTGGGAAGTGACTTTTTGCATCATAGATATCGATCTTCTTTACGGGATTACGGTTGCCGTTGGTAAAGAACATTTCAAGGATATTCTGATAGGTTGACTGCTTGGATATATCTGCACTGCCTTCTTTTGAACGGCCTGCCCAAAGCATGTTGTAGTCGTGGGCACCCCACAATCCGATAGACATAGGATATTGGGCAAGAGTAGTCCATGTCGAAGGGTTTCCTCCCTGCATATTAAATCCTGCATAAAGATCAAGCGAACTGCGTCCGGGAGCAACGTTTTGAATGTTAGAGATAGAACTCAATACCTGTGACCTCCACCAATTGTAATTAAGGAAAAGAGAAGTACGTATATGATCTCCGTTTCCGAATGTTTCTTTATTATGACTGCTGATACCACCGTCCCAAGTGATGCCACCGGTGTCATTGGTTCCGTCATACCAAAAGTTTTCTGCCAGATGATTGCCCTGCTCAACAAGGTATTTGTGAATAAGTTCATGTTGAGTATGAAGAGCAGGTAGATCATCGCTCATACCGGAAAACTCGGAGTTGTAACCAAGACCGTCTACTCCATGATAATGAAGAAATTTAGCAAATTTCTCATTGTCAAGGATTACTTGCTTATGTAAAGCTTGCCCCCAAGCTCCGTCGCTTGTACTGATACCTGAATTAGGGATGGAAGCAACGCCGGATACTCCTACACCGTTTTTGTGGGCAACATCGGCAAATCCACCGGGAACCCAACCGTGAGGCGAAGTCCAGTCGCCATAATGAGTCACATAAGACCATGTACTGAATACTTCAGAGTCGAACTCACCGTCGGGGCGTGCATTTACATTGCCTCCCGTAACCTGGCCTATCGGGACCCAGAACACGAGTTTCCTGTCATTGGCTTCCGTTAAAGATTCATTAATCTGAGTTGCAGAATTACGGAAGCGTTTTTTAGGTTTCACACGAGAGATGTAGAAGTTTTCGTCTTCAAACAAGGGAGTACCGGGAGTCCATTTAGTCACATAATCGGCTATGCCCTTACTGTCAGGCCATACCATGTAATTTTCTCTCAATTCTTGCGCTTTGGCAGAAAAAGAAAGTACTACAATTCCGGAAAGCAAAAGGAATTTTTTTTTCATGGAATTCTTTTTTAAGTTAAAAATATTATATAATTCACGATCTGTTTTTGCTTTATATTTTAAAGCAGGAAGCTTAAGATTGGAGAGGCTCAAGCTTCCTATTAGGGCTCTATTGGATTCCCAATACATTATTTGCTTTGAGCGTAAATGATTTATCACCCACCGAAGCTGTAAGTTCGAATGATATCACTGCATTACCGTTGGCATCCGAAGCAATGGTTACCTGCCCCAAGTCGGCAGTGATCTCTGCTTCATCGATGTTTATGTTTACCGGATACTTGCCGACCGAATAAGTGCCGTCATAATTGTTGGCACCGGAATATGCACCTATCAGTTTGATTTTAATCATTTTGTAGATTCCGGATGTTGGGACGACTACTACCATTAAGTCATTCTCATTATCATCATCAGGCGATACGGATGTATCGCCACCATTGGTGTTGGAAGGTGTATACGTTACATCTGACGGCAAACCGATTACTTTGACTGTTGCAGAATTGGTAGAGACATTGGTTACTTCTGCCAGAACCACGGCTGTTCCTTCTGCAATGGCAGTAATTATTCCCTTTGAATTATCACCTTCTACCTGTGTAGCGGTAAGTACCTTTGTATCGGATGATATCCAATTCGCATCATATGGATTAGAAGCACCTGAAATTGTTGTTGCTTCAATGCCCCATTGAACAGACTGCCCGGCAAATAAGGTGCGGCTATTCCCTTCTTTCCATAATACTTGCTTTATGGCTTCAGTAATTTCTACCGGAATTTCAAGTCGTTTGCCGTTAGATGTGAGAATGAGCTTGGTTGTTCCAACTTCCAATCCTCTCAGGGTGATCATATTTCCATCATATTCACCTACTTCTATAATGGCAGGATTTTCTGCCGTTACTGCCGGCTTGTGGTAAGCATATGACGAGGAAGGCTCAACGCCCGTTGTGATAATGGTTGATCCATTTACAGGCATTTTGATGAATTCATGGCTCACTGTTATTTCATTTACAGGATAACGGTTTGTATAATCCTGTACTTTGAAAGTTGCTACAAGTACGGTATCGGGAGTAATACAGTGAAACTCTGCTTCTCCTTCTTCAATACCTGCACGTACGGTCAGTACAGCATCGAATCCTTGGTCCTCCACATATTCTTCGCTCATCCTGGTAACAACTACCGGGCCGCCTGTTACTACTTCCCAGCGATATGCATCATAAGCAGCTTTAATATCTGCTTCAGCTCCGCTTTCCAAGTTCATTGCCACGCGTACCGTTGTTTCGGTACTGATATCCATCTTGGTTTCGCTGGAATAAGCAAAATACATCGACAATACGTCCTTGCCAGGTCTGGTTCCGATCTCAGGCATGGTAGCAAATTGCTCACCATAGAAAGTAGCCTTGATAGTAGGTGCTACTATCACAGGGCAGGTTGCGCTTGGGGCGGTATTACCTTCTCCTATGGTGACTGTAATTTTTCCTTCGATGGTCTTACGGGGAGCCGAATAATGCACGGTTACCAGTCCTTTCCTCTTATCTACGGTCATCGGCGTTTTGAACGGTTCGAGTCCTTCTATTGTATATTCGGGTTCAAAATCCTCTAAGACTTCTTTGGGAGAAACGGCAAATATGGCAGAATCATGGGCTATGTTGTAACTATGTTTGGACTCTATTATAGCTCCTCCGTCATTCACAAGAGTGATGCCTTTAGGGAGATTAGTAGTGACGATAATAGGGGAAAGACCATACTTGCCATTGGTGAGTGTTGCCTTCAATTTTGTCTGTTTTCCCTGTGCGCCCGGTACGCAGACAACCGCTGTGTCACCAAGTATTTTTGCTACATCATCATCCAATACCGACCATGCAATAGGTGTTTCGATCACTTTGCCGCTCACGTTAGTAACTACAGCCGAAATATTCACCGTATCGCCTACTCTTAAAGTAATATCTGTCGGATTAAGGGTAATATATACCTCCGTTGCACCATCGAGCGTATTGTCTTCATTGCATCCAACGAAAATGCCTGCCCATAAGATGGCTATGAAAAAGAATATTATATTTCTATATAGTTTCATCTTGAAATTTTATTAAAAGTTTACCGGAATTACCAGATTAAATTCGTTATCTTCACTTTTTTCACCGCGTTGTTCAGTCGGTACATCCCAAAACACACGTGTGCTGCCATTTTGTGGTCCGCCAAGGGCTTCTACAAGAGAAGACATTTCAAGTGCATTGTTTTCTGTTTCTATTAAAGGTATCCGACGGAGCTGAAGTTCCAAATCTACGCCCATTTCGCCCTTGGAATAAACGGGGAACAAGCGCGGATAACCTGTACGGCGGAATGTAGTCCATGCCTCTCCGCTCATCGGGAAGTTGGCGATATACTTTTGAGTGATGATCTTTTCCAATTTCAATTCATTCGCATCCGCTTCATTCCACTTCACATCCACTTTCACGCGGCCTTTGATATTGTGCTCTGAATTAAACGGATCCACATAATCCACATCCTTAACCTCTGTCCGATTGATATATTCATCAATAGTCTCCTGTTTGGTAACTCCGTTTTCCTCAAAGGCAAGGCGGATTCCAGCTTCGTAAAAATCTTTGGCAGTTCCACCCATTGCCCATCCTCTGAGAGCACCTTCGGCGCGAAGAAACAGACATTCGGCACGTTTTAAGAAAGACTGATGCATAAATCTAAAATCGTCAGTTAATGTGGCAAAAGGACCGTAACCTGTTTTCCTATCTGTGGTGTTGATGTTTTTCATATAGATGCCGGAACGCATACCATATACGTCGATAGCTGCCGGAATACCTGTATTTTTGTCTACAATATTAACAGGACTTGTATCAAACCAACGTGTCAACAGCGGATTCCTAAAATGCTTAAGAATGTTTTCCAATGATGCATTCAAACGAAGATCGTTCCAACTATTACTAATAAACCACAAACAACATGAGGTTTCACTGATCGGATAGTAAGCTATGTCTTTATCATCTTTTTCAGTAAGTACGCCTATTTCATCAGCCACAGCTTCTTCGGCTTTTTGTTGAGCTTTGGTGGCATCATATTTCACTATATTCATAGCCATGCGAAGCTTAATACTATTCGCAAATTTTACCCAACGTTGCCAGTCGCCGTAGGAAATGGTTTTATTGGGATCTTCAATCTTTTCCAATTCGGTTTTTGACGGTTGGCGTTCTTTTAAGATGGCAATAGCCTCGTCAAGATCATCAAAGATCATGTCGTAAATAGCAGCTCCTTTTTCATAAGTTAATGGCGGAATACGGTTTACATTGCGCCAATCGGTAAAAGGAGCGGCGCCGTAGAAGTCGACTATTTCATGACCGGAATATGCTTGAATAATCAGAGCGACAGCGCGCCATTCGGGCTTTCCAAGCTCTTTGGCATGAAAGATGGCATTTACGGATTGTGTAAAAATCTGATTGTCCATTGCGCCTCCGAGATAGTCATTAGGATAGGCATAAAGGGTGAGTAATGAACCGCCGAAAGAAAATGTTCCTTTTGAAGTAGTCCAATATCCGGCATAATTATCAATATTATTGGCACGATAATATTGATATTTATGAGGAGCCCAACTGCCGTTTGGCTCATGCGAATAATTAATCATATAGGGAATGGCACCACGAAGTTCTTTTTCGAGAACCGTAATGTCGGTGGCTCCTGCACCTGATTCATCGGTATTATCCATATCTTGCTGCTTGCCTATCATCCAAGGGTATTCTTCCTGGAACTGGTCACCGCAACCGGTAAGTATGCCTATTGACAACAAAGACCCGGCAATGAAACCTATTAAACCTGTTATCTTTTTCATTTTTGTATTTTATTAAAAGGATATACTTATTTAGAAATTGAATTTAAGTGTCAATGCATAACTGCGTGTAGTAGGCAATGCATAACAGTCAATGCCGGAATAACCGTTAGCTGCCGATACGGAAATATCCGGATCTACTGGCGAGTCTTTATAGATAAAGAATGCATTCTTTATAGAGAATTGTGCCGTAAGTCCTCTGTTTTTGCCAAACAGATTAGAGAAATTATAGCTCAATGAAATATCACGTACACGGAAATTCGTTGCATTATAAACATGATCTTCCATGGGGTAAGAACCAATAGTGGTATAGTAATTCTCAACGGATACCTTGTTGCCCGAACCATCCGGAAGTTCTTTAAGAATATACTCTTTTCCGTTTTGGGTCACATGTTCACCGTTCAAACGATCTTGAACTGAACGTTCGGAAAGACCGTACAAATCGAGGTCGGGTTCTGTAAGAGACATTACCTTACCGCCGATACGTCCGTCTATGAGGAAATATAGAGTAACGTTCTTCCAAGAGAAAGTGTTATTCCATCCCAGAGTGACAGGGGAGGTTGTATTGCCCACGTAGGTTTCATATTTTCCGGATTCCATCTTAGGTGTGGCGTTTTTATAATTATCGGCCTCATTGATTTCTATATGTCCGTTTTTGTCACGGATGAAAGAGTTAACATAGATGTCGCCATAACGCCCTCCTTCTATATATTTGATTTTGAAAGCATTGGTTCCCATTGTTACAATATATGGTGCTCCACTTTCTGTTTTATAAGTTTCTAAAATGCGATTGTCATTCCAAGCTATATTAAAGCCTGTCTGCCAACGCCAGTCGCGACCAATATTCCAACGATAACCTGCAGAGAATTCAAGACCATAGTTACGGATTTTACCTGTGTTGACAGGCTTAGACTCGCCATTGGCTGTCGTAATTTTAAGGAATTGATTACGAAGAGTAGAATTATAATATGTGATATCGAAATTGAATTTATTATCAAACATCCATACGTCAAGACCGGTTTCAAACGAGGTTGTAGTTTCCGGTTTCGGATCGTCAAACAACGGCGGACGAGTATTTATGGTACCATTACCGAAATCATAGCTTTGCCGAGCGAAAAGAGTATTAGGAATGGGATTACCTACAACAGACCAACTACCACGCCATTTTAATTGGTTGAGCCAATCCAACTTAGGCAAAAATCTATCAATGAGCACATTGACACCTGCTGAATAATAGTCAAAAGATTTATATCCGTTTCCTTGAGTGAACTGCTGAAATGACTGCGCCCATTCCAAACGATAGCTACCGTCGAGATATACCTTATCAAACAATCCGATAGAAGCTGTTGCGAAAATAGCGCTACTCCAATCGGAATAGTTCCAACTGTCATTGGCAGATGTTGCGCTACCATTCGGATTGCTAGGACGGCTTTTCTTACTATTCTGAGGTACGAAAGCATTGGGCAAGCCGCAAGTATCAATATTAGTAGTGATAGATGTATTGCGGCTGTAGTGGCGTGTAAAACTGGTACCTACTGCTGCGTTAATATCAATCTTATCATCGATACGTTCATTGTAAGAAACCATATGGTCGTTGTAAATATCACTTGTGCGTGAATCGCTGGAGTAATATTTTCCACCTACATAGTCAAAAGCTGTACGATTCATGCCGGCATATTCTTCATTCAGATTGTCTTGAAGCACATAGTCTATACTGAATCGTGTCTGATATTTTATGTTTTTCCAGATAATCGCGTCCAGAGTGATATTGCCCAATAGGCGATCTCGTTTTTGTACATCATTATACATATTTGCCACCCAATATGGATTGTTTAGATATTGGTCGTACCAATTCCACGTCTGAACCGGTTGTCCTACCAATTTGGGATTTCCCTTTGTCGGATTGCTTACAATATCATCGGCCATTGTACCGGCATGTTTATAATTATGTTTGAAGTATCGCATGTCAATGTCTGCTGCAGTACGATATAATGGATAAAGTGTACTCAAAGCTTTACCCACAACCGGAGCATTATTCGTTTTTTGATGTATCCAGTTAAGGCTGGTGCTGATATTGACGCGCTTATCAAACAGAGAAAATGCTTCCTTGAACATTACATTGTTACGACGGAAGTCATTATTAGGAATCAACCCGGTTTGATACGTATTATTGTAGGAAAAGTATGTCCGAGAGTTTTCTGTACCTCCACTAAGCGTTATGCCGTTATTGAGTGTTACACCCAAATTGAAAAAATCTTTTACGGCATTACGGGGAGAATTCATCATATATGGTGCAGAAGCTAATTCATCTGCAGTACGTGTACCAATTTCAGGCCCCCATGCCGACCATTGGTTATTGTCACTAATACCAAAGATCTGTTGAGTATGCGGATACATGGCTATCGTTTCAACGGATGTACTGCTGGAAACATCTACCTTAACAGTGCCGGAGGCGCCTGATTTGGTGGTGATTACAATTACACCGTTATTGGCAGCACTACCATAAAGCGCAGCAGCATTAGGGCCTTTTAATATAGTCATATTTTCAACATCTTCAGGATTAATGGTAGACAAAAGGTCATCGCCACTACGCCCACCGCCCAAAGCTATACCATCAGTGACTTGAGTTCCCATGCCATCTTGCATTGGTACACCGTCAATAACGATTAGTGGCTGATTAGTTCCAAGAATAGAAGTGGAGCCGCGAAGTACTATTTTGGAAGCTCCGCCACCTGCACCTCCGTTGTTGGGGGTGATCGTAAGACCGGCACTTTTTCCTTGAAGTGAATTGATAAAATTCGTTTCTTTGATACGGGTTACTTCATCGTTTTTAATAGTTTGCGCTGCATACGTAAGAGTTTTGGCTTCACGAGTTATACCCATAGCTGTTACAACTACTTCGTTCAAAACTTGGGCATCTTCTTTTAAAACAATATTAAAAGAAGTAGCATGAGATACTGACAATGCAGCTTTTTGGTAGCCAATATAGCTGAATTCGAGTATGGCATTGTCATTGGGGATTTCAATAGAATAATTGCCATCAATGTCAGTAATGGTTCCTGTGGTAGTTCCTTTTACTAATACACTTACGCCGATCAGGGGTTCCCCGAATTCATCAGAGACCAAACCTTTGATGATACGTTTGTTTGATTGGGTTGTTTCATTTACCACATCAGTATCTTCAGAAGAGTAGAGTACTAAATAATTATCCTTTATGGTAAATTTTGCCCTTGTGTTTTTCAACAAGTTTGCCATAACAGAAGATAATTTTTGATAATTTGCTTTTACTGACACAATTCGGTTAGGATTTACATCTTTAGTATTATAAACAATACGCAGTGAAGTTTGACGACCAATCTCATTCAAAACTTTACTCAGAGGGACATTAGAAAAATCCAAACTTATGGCTACATCATTTTGTGCTGTAGCATGCATAAAAAATGGAATAAAAAGAAATAGGGAAAACAACAAGAACCCAGTCTTGTACTTCTGATTTTTTTTCATTTAGTATTTTTTTAAGTTAACAAAACGCTACTTGTATTTATATCAAATACGAATTTTCTTATATTAGTTTATTTTGTTCATGCTATTCATGTTAGTTTATTTTGTTTATGTTCTTCGTTGGCTTATTTTGTTTATGCTTTTTGTTGTTCTATATAAAACAACATATATTAATTTTAATTCTTATTTTAAGGCTATCTATTAATATTACAATTCAAGCGTAAGTCTTACTAAATAAAAAAAGTATTTTATTGTGTTTTTTTTATTTAAGCTTAATAATTTATGGATAATAGACCTTAATTAAATAAGAGGATAAGTTTCTATATTACATGAAGCTTATTTCATACCTACAAAACATCCGGATGTTTTGTACTACAACATCCCCATGTTTTCATGCAAAACATGGGGATGTTCTTGGGGTAAAACTATATACTTTGATTTAGCTTAAATATATATGGTATAAATAGAGTAGTATTGTCTCTCTTTGGTGACTATATACTACCTTACAGTAAAGCCCTCTATAAACGATTGTACGATTATAGAGGGCTTATAATTTTGATATATTCTATTGCTAACAAGAATTTACACTGTAAGCAATATATAGTTACTTATTTTTTGTTTTAATTACACGTGGGTATTCCCCAAGATGTATTAGGCTTGTCACCCATTTCCAAAATCAGTTCACCGCCTTTTAGTAATTCGGAAGCCGGAAAGAAGAATTCATTCAGTACTTTACCATTTAGCATGGCACTTTGAACATATTTATTTTTTCTGGAAACGTTCTTTGCTTCGATTGTAAATGTTTTGCCACGATTATAACGTTCTCCCAAGTCGATAATGACTTTCTCATAAAGCGGGCTGGCTATTTCGTAGATCGGATCGATGCGGCATCCGCCATCTGTCTGGAACAGACCTAAGGCGGCCATTACAAACCATGAGCTCATTTGCCCTTGGTCTTCGTCACCTAAGTAAGCATTGGCGATGCCTGTTCCATAGTACTTATCAATGATGGATCGTGACCATTTTTGCGTGAGCCAAGGCTTCTTCGCCCAATTGAACAAGAAGGCAAAATGCATAGACTGTTGATTACCCTGTACTACAGGATAGTCCCAATACTGATCGTTCGGTGCATTGTACCTCCAAGGTTCACTGGCTTCAAAGCCCCAGTTCAGACGATCGATAAAAGTTTCTTCACCGATTGTTTCTATTAATGCCGGAACATCTTGGGGGACAAAAAAACTGAGTTGCCAGGAATTACCTTCTACATAATGATGATCACGTCCGCTTTGGAAGGGATCAAAATCAGGGATAAACTGCCTTGTCGTATCGCGCATGTGTGCATATCCGTTTTGGGGATTAATGGCATTTTTCCACCAACTTCCACGGTCATTGAATATATCGTACTCGGTATATTTTCCCAATGCTTTTGCCATTTGTCCTACCGTCCAGTCATCATATGAGTATTCCATTGTATTGGAGAAACGTCCCTTTTCGATGGGTACATATTTATATTTAAGGTAAGGCAGCAAATCACGGTTACCGGCAAATCCGCCGGCAACACGGGTAGCAGGCGTAGTTTGCATTTTTTTTATCGCTTCAAATGCTTTTTCAACATCATAGTCCCGGATGCCCATTTGATACGCAGAGACTATTAATGGTATTTCGTGCTCTGCCACCATTACGGGGATATACTCCATGCCGGCGGGGCCCTTTGCCAGCCAACCGTTGGAATCGTACATGGCCAGTTGTGAATTTACCCATTTGGAGGTCCATTCGGGAGTTACCAGGTTCCAGAATAGATTGAGATTCCAAAATGAATTCCAGAATGCATCACAACCTAAGGCGACATGATCCGGGTTAGTAAACTTACGTACTTTTTCATCCGGGGACATCCACTCTCCGTTTATATCGCTCCACATATTGCGGCAAAGTGCACGGAACATATTTGTGTAGAAACGTACTTTTTCGATCCGGTCATTGGATGTGATGGTCAGACGATTCAGAATCTCGTTCCATACATCTTTCTGGTTTTGTACAACTGCATTGAAATCCCAGCCAAATTTGTCGCTTATCTCTTTTTGCAGATTTTCTGAGGCATTGGCTATGCTGACCAAAGAGATGCCAGTACGGACTTGGACTACGGGATGCTTTTTCGTATCGAATTCGACATATAATCCGGCGTCTTTTAAATTCTTTCCTGTTATCTGTTTTGAGTCCAGTACCTGATCGTTTTTCCAACCACCGGTTTTCTTTATGGGGGCATCGAATTCAATGACGAAATTTACAACATACTCCTGATCGGCGTCACCACTCCATACCTGTGGGGAAAACTGATGGCAGAATCCTTCTATTCTGTAGTCGCTTACCTGCTTCATTTCTACTTCACGCAGATTGTAATCATACTCAGCCTGAATATGTAAATCAATCATAACCCGGCCGTCTTTATCTTTCGGGAAAGTATATTTCTGGAAACTGGCTCTTTCTGTAGCCGTCACTTCTGCAAGAATCTTTGTATCGGTAAGGAATACTTTATAGTAGCCTAAAGGGGCTTCTTCCGTCCGTTTATCAATGCGTGAACGATAGCCTTCATCGGGACAGAATTGATCGCCTACTGTTGTGAACAGTTTTCCATTGGTCGGCATCATGCCTAATCCTCCCATGGTCCACTCGTGAATATGGCTGAAGCAACCCAATGTTTCAAAAGTGGGTTGATAACCGGCCTGCCATCCCATATTCTGGTTGTCCGGGCTCAGTTTTACCATGCTGAAAGGCATCCATGGGCCGGGAGCTATCATCCATCGGGAGTGTGCAGTGCCTATTTGGGTGTCTACATAGTCCGCCAGTGTCTGTAGAGCCTGGGGGGAACGCAATACGATACCCTTTTCTATCAACTCATTGTTTACCAACACTTGATACATACTTTTCCTGTTTTTTTTAACAGCAGGCATAGGAGCTTCGAAAATAGACCGTGAGGTATCCAGCTTAGCAGCAAATATATCCGTGCCGTCCAGCTTCACTGTTAACTGTGGGGTACCGTTCAGGTGTTCCACATCAATTAAAAGCGGTTGTACTCTTTTGCCTTCCAGTTCTGTTTCATAAGCAGCAGGTGCTACATTGCGTAGAAAAGCGTATTTGTTATTGTCCCCTAATGTAACACGATCCGATCCTTCCAGTAAGATTTGGTCGAATACGATCCAACCACCTTCGAGCACAGAGATAGTAACAATATTACCGCCTTCTTTCAGGTCGGCAGTAGAAAAAGGAAATTCCAGAATCTGTTCTTTGGCATTTTGTACATTGCCTTCCAGTGCCTCTTCGGAATGGCCTTTGATCTCGAATTTCTTTTCTATAGAATTAATTGTGACTTTTACCACCGAGCGATTCGGATTTGAATCTACCAGATCGATAATCAATTTGCATTGTCCGTTTTTAGGTTTTTGGGAGATATTGAACAGAATGTTTGTATCATGTGTTCTCCAACCGGAAGTCCTCCAAGTACCTCCCCAAGTATCATCCGGTCCGGGCATCACATATGGGAAATCTGTTTTATCAGAAGAAGTCCCGATCAGAAAGAACCGGTCTTCATACCCGAAATCGTTAGCTAAAAATTTCTTATAATCAGAGGGGCCTAATGCCAGTTCGGAACCGGAATTATCTCCGTTGCCAATTGTCCATATTATTTTGGCTGTGGCTGTAAAGGTGGAGAAGTAAACCGATAGAAAAAGGAATAATAGCTTTCTGCTCATAGTTGCACTTTCTTTAATTTATGATTTTATTGGATAAGGCTTGCTGCATCTATCTGTTGCAATGCAAAAGTATATGCTCCTAATGCAATGGCTTTATTGGCACCCAATGAGGATACAATTACCCCGATACGTTTATTGCAATCATATAGAACCTTTTTGTCGGTAGAAGGCACTTGGATATGGACGGCTCTGTTTTCCATAAACCTCCTGTAATCGTTCGCGTCCTCCAGATTGCAGACATCCATCTGTAAACAGGGAAATTCCTGCCCTGCAAAAGTGGAGACGGATTGTTTCATCTCTCTCATTATACCCGGCAGAATGTATTTAGCGGCTCCCGCTATGCCGCCACCGATTACTACCAACCCATCGACAATGTGAAGCGCTTGGGTAATGGCTGCTCCGGCCATTTCGCCTAATTCTTCAAAGCTTCTCACGGCCGCCTCACGATTTCCGGAATGCAGGCCTTCTGCAATATCGTAGATATCTTTAGGAGTCAACTTTGAAGCATCTTCACCGCTAAGTTCGGTATATACCCGGCGGACGGCTCTGATACTTACACTTTCTTCTGCTATCAATCCGGGATATTTTTTATTGCGCATGATCCATACGTCACCACCACATCCGTTGTCGCCCGTCAGCAGGCGATTGTCGATAACCACTCCTGCACCGAACCCTGTTCCCAAAGTGATTCCCAATAAGTTTTTATATCTTTTAGGACTACCGGCGGCAGCAAGTTTTTCGTTTATGGCAGGTAATGCACCGGCCAGTGCTTCACCATACGCAAATAAGTTACCATCATTATTAATAAAAACGGGGATTTTAAATTTCTCTTCCAGATATGGTCCTAAAGCTATTCCTCCCCGGAAAGCCGGGAAGTTGGGCAAATCTCCAATGATCCCGTTTTTATAATCGGCAGGCCCCGGAAAAGCAAAGCTAATTGCAACCGGGGTGTCTTCCAACTGATCTTTAACCAAGCTAAACCCTTTTAGCAATGCAGACAAACATTTATCCAGGTTATCAGAAGCAGCCGGAAGACAGACCGGAGTTACAATTTCTTTACATTCTCGAATGGCAGAGAATACAAAATTGGTACCCCCTGCATCCAGAGTCAGTACAATACGCTGATCATGTTTATACATATGATAATAGAATTAAGTTAACCTTACGTTTTTATCAGAATCTCACATAAGCTTTAATAGTCGCACATTCTTTACCGGCAGACTTGCCATAAGGGGAAATGATGTATTCGTTTACATTTGCCGGAATGATAAATGTTTCGGCATAATGAACCACAAATGGCTTAAACGCTCCGTTGGGACTTTCGATGATGGCTTCTTCGCCTTCTATCAGATTCAAGACATTCACACTGTTGTTCGTATGGTGTGTCACAGGTTTGGTAAACCAGTGGCGGCGGGTTTCGATGAATTCATTCGGGTGCAGCCCTGTTCTTTCTTCTCTCCAGCCGTCTCCTTCGGAAATCTTTGTCAGATGGTTGGCCAAATGCTGTTTGACATATTCCGTATCACGTTTCCAGTCGATAACTTCTTTTCCTCTTTCTACGTTTATGGGGCGTGGTTTTCCATCTAATCCTAAACGCTGCCAGTCCCATAACTTGAAAGTAAACAGGTTAGGAGTAGAACTGATTTCAAGTACCAATGCTTCTGAGCCGGAACAATGTACGGTTCCGCCCGGAATCAGATAATGATCGTGTTTCTTTGCGGGCAGTTTATTCACGTACTTCTCCGTATTGAATACTATTTCTCCTTTTTGGGCTTTCCGCAAGTCTTCAATCATTTCATTTTTATCGATACCCGTCTTCAAACCGAGGTAAACGGTAGCACCTTCTTTGGCATCCAATAGATAATAGCTTTCATCCTGTGTGTAGTACATGCCAAAGTTTTCGCGAATGAATTGTGTCGTGGGATGTACCTGTACACTTAGATTACCGCCACCTACCGTATCGAGAAAGTCGAAACGGATGGGAAAGTCTTTTCCGAAACGCGCTTCTACCGGCTCACCCAACAATTCTCTTGTTTTTAAAAGTACGAGATCTACCGATGGCAATTCGAATCGTACACCATTCACTTCAAAATAGAGGCTGTTTTCTTCGGGAACACAATCGAAACACCAACCGTAATTTTCTTTTTCCGGATCGAGATCGCATACTTCTTTCATCCATTGACCGCCCCAGGGAGCCGGATCAAAGAAAGGAACTACGCGGAAAGGAGAATGAACCGTCTCTTCGATTCCTTTGAAAAAAGTGGTTTGATCAATCATTTTAGGCTCAGTTGCTATGTGGGTGTCTAACCAGAAGTCAACCTTGTCAAACAAACTTTCCTTGTATTTATCGCATACTCTCCAATCATTGAAGTAGCCTCTTTTATATTGCAGGGATACTGCGTCTTTCCGGTTGTCTATCCCCAATGCTTTCACTTCATGACGGCGGAAACGCTGTTGGATTTCCCAACGCGCCATATCTGCATAAACCAATACGGCTTCGGCAGGGACTACCATGGCGGCTCCGCTTCCCACAACCACTACTTTTCCTTTTGTCGCAATTACTTCCTCACGCGCTTTCTTCAGTTTGTCCTGGTCAAAATAATCGTTTAGCGTGATATTAGTCACGTAGCCAAATAAGACGTCATCCGTCATAAAGCGGGCTGTCATAGCTTTAATCTCACTTTCCGGTTTCATCAGGTCGCGGGTATCGATAAATAGGGCGGGGGATAAGCGATGGAGTTCATTTATTACTTCTTCCTCATATACCCCTGTATAAAAATCAACGGCTAAAGCCGGATAGGCCTTTAAATGTTCCTCCAGTAGAGAACAGATATTCTCCCATCCTTGAATTACAGTTCCCGAAATTTTAGTAGATGGAAACCGGTCATAATTTGCTTTTCTCATAATGATATGTATTCTTTATAATTTAATTATAGTTCCGGTTGCAACCAGAAACTATAGGCATGATATCTCAGTAAAACCAAATATTCGGAGTGCACCGGCTTTCCCCAAGAGTTATCGCCACCCACTCCCTTTTGTGCATAGTCAATATTCAAATAATAATTTTGCTCTTTTGCCATATTGACGGAAGAGCGCATC
>NZ_HF991125.1:123144-139385 GCF_000432295.1 Bacteroides sp. CAG:189 | reverse complement strand
GAAGAGCGCATCCGGGCGCCGTCATTAGTGAAATATCCGTCTTGCCCGGTGAACTGAATGTTAAAACAGAATATCGGTTCACCCGTTATTTTCAGTGCATGCCCATCGGGACTTTTTAATTTCAGCCACCGGACATCCGTGCGATAACCATTCTCCTGAGGACGGATGTAGTTGTAAGGAAGTTCACTGACGGGCATTTCGTATTCCCCTACTAATGCGGAGGTTTTACGGTCTGAGTAGTTTTCCCAAGGACCACGGCCGTACCATTGAGCCAATGATAATTCAGAATTCATATTCACTACCTGGCCAATTCTGGGTATGGACATATTGGATTCTCCGTTGTAATAATTCGGTGTAAAATAGTTATCTACCCGGATGCTTCCATCGGCATGTACAGTGTAGTCCGTATCGAAGAAAATGGTATGCTGCGGCTTTTCCGAAACGGTAAATTGTGTTTTAACGTGCACTTTTATCTGTTCGTATTTTTTCTCCTTTTTAGAAACGGCAGTGGTAGGTTCTACCGTAACTTGCAATATTTGCATTTTGGAAATAGCATTCTTCCAGACATTATTCTCGCTGTCCCAATCGTCATTGTCGGTATTTACACGCCAAAAATCCGGAACAAGAGATGATTTCAGATAATCGAAGCCTTCATAACGAAAAGAACTCAGTCCTCCTTTCCGTTTGTCGAAGATTAGGTTTAATCCGCGTTCTCCTTTTATATCGATTATCGTATCGTTCTCTTGATAGGTCAATGTTTTGTTTAAAGTATTACCGACAGTTATTTTTCTGACCGGATGATTCAAAGCGATCTGATCATAGGCTATTGTCCAACCTTTGGGTAACAGATCCTCCGCTTCTTTCAACTTGAATTCAACGTTTAAGAAATATTCATGACAGTCAGAAAGGGCTGTCTGATAGGGTATGGTCAATAATCCGGCGGAATGAGGAGCAAGGGCGAACGGTATGGTACCGTTTTCTACAGTTTGTCCGTCTTGCAAAAGGCTCCATGTCAACTGATACTTATCTGCATTGGTGAATGAGAATGTATTCGTGACTTTAAAGACCTTTTCTCCCAGTCCACTCTTTCGTACCCGTAAACTCTGCAATACTTTTTTAGCTTCATACGCGTGCGGGTTGGGTTTTCTGTCCGGAGAGAATAATCCATTGATGCAGAATGCACCGTCGTTACGGATCTTTTCCTGTCCGAATCCGCCACCATATTCATAATAATGCACTCCATTGTGATAGGCATCCATTCCTTGATCTACAAAGTCCCATATAAAGCCTCCTTGTAATACCGGATAAGTTTCTATCAAATCCCAGTAATCCTGGAAGTTTCCAAGACTGTTGCCCATTGCATGGGCGTATTCGCATTGGATAAGAGGTATGCGTGCATCCGGCGATAAGGCATAATTTTTCATCATTTCCCCTTTCATATACATGGGGCAGTAAATATCCGTATGTGGTAATGTTCCGGCCTGTTCGAACTGCACTAACCGGCTTTTATCCAGTGCCTTCAACATTTTGTAGCCTTTGACAAAGTTGACTCCGTCACCACATTCATTACCCATAGACCAGATAATGACTGACGGATGGTTTTTATCTCTTTGGAACATACGGTTCATGCGATCCAGGTGAATGTCTGTCCACTCCGGATCACAAGCGATATGTTTTTGCGGATCTATTACATTTTGTAGAGCCGCCCCTAAACCATGCGATTCGATATTGGCTTCATCCACAACATAAATCCCGTATTTGTCACACAACTCATAAAAATAAGGGTCGCACGGATAGTGGCTAGTGCGAATTGCGTTGATATTAAATTGTTTCATTAATCGGACATCCTTCTCCATCGTCTCACGAGGAATATAATGTCCGTATTTAGGATGGTGCTCATGTCGGTTAGCCCCTTTGATGTAAACAGGAACTCCATTGACCAGAAGTTGTGCATTCGCTACTTCCACTTTACGGAATCCTACTTTACATGAACTGTATGTCGTATTGCCGTTCGCTTCTTCGACACCGATCAGCAATGTATATAGATTGGGTGTTTCTGCTGTCCAGTGTGAACAGCCTTCGATCACCTGCTTCAGATTCATAGTTTGTTCTTTCAGTCCGGGCAACACTATCTTTTGCTGCTCTGCCCAGATCTCTTTATTTTCCTTGTTGAGTAAAGAAAAAGAGACATTGACTGATGTTTTGCGTTTTTGGGTATTTTTGAGTGTATAGTTCAACTCCAGTTCCCCGTTCTTGTATTGTTCATCCAAATCGCCTATAGCGAAGAAATCTTTCAGGAATACCGGAGAGGTGGCATACAGCCACACATCTCTTTTGATGCCTGCCAACCGCCAGAAATCCTGGCATTCTAAATAAGAGCCGATCGAAAAGCGATAGACTTCGATGGCAATCACATTTTCTCTTCCCGGTTGTATATAAGAGGTGATATCGAATTCTGCCTGCATTTTCGAATCTTGAGAATAGCCGACCTTTTGTCCGTTCACCCAAACATAAAAGGCAGACTTGACAGCGCCCAAATGCAACACCACCCGTTTCCCTTCCCAGGCAACGGGAATATGTACTACACGTCGGAACGCTCCTACAGGATTCCATTCCGTAGGAACCCGATACGGGTAGGGGTCTATATAATTGAACTCGTAAGGATGATTCATATATAGAGGCTTGTCGTATCCTTGTAAGGGCCAACTGCCCGGTACGTCAATATCGTCCCATTGCGATACATCGAATCCTGTCTGGTAAAAATCTACCAGGCGTTCGGCCGGTTTTTCGCAAAAATGAAACTTCCATTTGCCATTCAACAGTATATTATCCGGGGTATTTTCATAACCACCTTTCAGTGCTTCGGTTCTATCCGAATAGTACCAGAATGTTGCACGTCCGCTCTCTCTGTTTACTCCTGTCACGCGAGGATTTTCATACTCTTTCTGTTGTGCGGACAGGGCGGTACATACAATGGATAATGCGATGTATATTAAAATTCTAATGACTTTCATTCTTCTCTGTTTAAACGGTCTGACCCTAAAAAAGACTCCCCGATACATGAATATATAGTTCGCTACTTATGTATCAGGGAGTATTCATACCTATTGATAAAACTTTATACTATTTATTTACAATACTTCTTGCTACAATTTCTCCATTTACCGTTTGTATTTTTACAATGTACATACCCTGAGGCAATGCCATAGAACATTCATTCATGTTTCCTGCCTTTTCTGCAACAAGGGTTCCGGCTGCTGTATACACATCCACCTTGTTCAGGTTGTTTCCTTTGACATAGATGCTTCCGTCGGTGGAGTATACAGCTATGCCGCTCTTGTTATCCTTTAATTCATTGATACCGGTGCTGACCTCTTCGCGTGCATCAAATTCGTCATTTAAAATAATTTCGTCAATGTAGAATTTTCCAGCCGGATTATCCCAGTTATCTTCTCCATTAAAGCCAAACAGGAATTCGATTGCAGAGATTGTTTCACCTTTCAATTCAGAGATATCGAATACAAAGTCCTCCCAACTGGTAGCGTCATAAGGCATATATTCGGATCTGGCCTGATTACCCATATGGTCTTTTACAATTACTCGTACTGTCTGCCCGCCGGTATACATCATTATATGCAGGTTGGTATTCGGATATTCGGCTTTTACCAAGCCGTTGATAGGCAGTTGCAAAGCATGCCACCAAACCGCAGATGCCGGCTTATCATAACACAAAACCTTTTTTGTTAAATTTACAGCCTCAGAAGACGGATTATCGACTACCGTGCAAGAAGCATTCGGATCCATCGAACTCCATTCCATCAGATTTTTTGCAGTCATGTCCGGATCATCAAAATTCGCGATGTCTGTAATCTCAAGTATTTGTGCTCCATCCGGATAGGAAGAATCCATCAACTGAAAATCATCCAATAAATATTTGGTTTCCGGTACGGCACCCGGACCGTTCCATTGTAATTCGGGTTGTATGACAATTTTGCTGATTCCCTTGCCTGCCTGGACATAAGAGGTCAGATCAAATACAAAATCTTCCCAGCAATTTGCTTTTGTATTATTGAATTGTGCTTGGAAATGTCCGTCCTGTGTGCCTTTTTCGTCATAAACATGCACTTCACTGGCATCTCCGATTCGGGTGCGATACATCTTAAAATGAAGATATACGTGCTTGTCGGAAGCCGGCATAAAGTATTCTCCTTCTGCCGGGGCGATGTGTAGTTTGTGCCACCAGTCATGCTGGTTGGTTGCTGTAAGGGCAAAGCATTTTTCCGATTTATTAATTCCGCTTTTCTGAGGGTTTTCTTCAACACCCATTGTTTCACTTCCGGTTCCTTCATAAGTAATGTTTTCCAATACTAAAGAACTGCCTTCGAAGTTTTCCCACATGGGGGTAGAAATTTGTGCATGAATACCTAATGCAAACAACGCTGTACATAAAGTAATAATTTTCCTTTTCATGATAAGTTATTTAAAGTTATACAATCTGTTTTGAAAACGGCTGCAAGGTAGCGAGGAATAGAAAAACGGAGATTCACACTTGTAACATTCACTCGCTACCTGGTAACAACCTACTTATTTTATGTATTTTATGCCCGTTACAGACATTGGAGCGAGGGTTATGACACTTTTTTTATCAGTGGAAATAATATTCTCACCATTTATTCCTTTTTCGGTATAAGTTACTGTATGCTTTTCGATTCTCGAATGGTCTGAATTGGAAGAAAGGGTCACTTTTATAGGTGTCTGGTGATTGTTTATGAGGACTGTGGAGTATTCTCCTTCAGCATTTATGATTGAAAGTACATTCAAATGCTCTGCTGCTTCTGCATAATCGGTCTGTACAACGCGGTTTTCGCCTTTTCCCAATCCGAGTGTTTTGGAAAGTAGAGTAAATACATATGCTTTGGGCAGTAGTTTTCCTTCTTTGCTTCGAACGTCCCAACTATAAAGCCCGTGTGCATCCGATGAAATTTCCTGTTCTGTTGTTCCGTTTTCGGCAAATGCCTGCAAATAATTCCAATGCATGGCTCCTGTCAGCCCGTCGCGCATCCAGTTGACGAGACAGTTGGCTACAAAGAGGTGTGCTTTTGAGCCGGTATAGGTTATGGAGTCTGCAGCGTTACTGATAGATGTGCTCCATTCGGTGAAATAAACCGGCAGGTCGGCGTATCCGAATTTCCCTAACAGATTTTTGACTCTTGTTACAGTTTCCTGTTCCGTAGGAATGCCATAATCGCCATATACATGATGAGAATAAAAATTAAAGTTATCCTTGTTTATACGTTTATCCGCGAAGAAATCACGATTGGTGCTGCCACCGACTCCACCGTCGGAATGAGTGACAACAGAGGTTCCTCCCATCGGCATATCCGGCGTAATTTCCCGTACCACCTTTACACAGGTCATATAGATATCTGCCAATGCCGCACCGGCCGATGCATAAGGACTTTTATCAATGGTCATGAAATATCCCGGTTCGTTGTATACTTCTACCCAGTCTATATATTTGTGATAACGGCTATATACCTTACGCACAATATCGGCATAAACATCGAGGTCCATAGGAACCCCTTTACTGGTACCGTTGTATGCCAGCCATCCCGGACAATAGGCAATGATCATCATTACTTTCATGCCGCTTTTCTTAGCCCGGACTGCCAGTTCTAAATCCGAAAAATCCCATGTATCGGGGTTTTGTACATCGTTGACGTTATTGATGTAATCTTGATAGGTAATATTTGCCGGTAAGATTTTTTCAAGCCACATATCGCAACGGATACAATTGAAACCGGCATCCGTCAGCTGGGGTAATATTTTATGGGAATGAGGGAGCGATGGATTCTGGCATCCTCCGAAGAGCATATTTCCGCATGTATTATTCACTTGGCCAAAATCGACGGAGACTTTTAACGCATCATCGATCTCGTCGTCGGTAGTGAACAGCACTTCGCTCAATCCGAAGGCATTTCCACCCCAATTACCGTTGTTTATCGTTTTTGAAATAAGAAAACGGACATATTGTGCTTGTACACCGGATAAGTTTATCGGAGAATTTTTCCCATCATTCAAATTAGTCGCTTTCAGTTCGCTCGTACCCGAAGCCTGCGCCAACTGAAACGGATAAGATGCGTCCATCGTATAACCGGGCTCTGCCGGAGCCGGTAACTCAGTCCAATTCGTTTTGTCTGTGGAATATTCAATGCGCATATTCTTCACTCCTTTATTCAGATTGTCCGGTTGATTGAAATTCCAGATATACAGATTCTGTAAATGATATGATTTTTTCAGGTCAAATGTCAGTTTCACATCTCCTAAAACTCCTGTTCTGCTACACCACATGGTAGAACCGTTTGAAGCATTGTCGTGAAAAGCGTTGGCCGAATTTTCCGATAACCCCGAATTGTTTACTAAATTCTCTGAGAGCATGATACCGTCCGAATTACTGGCAGATACTCCCACAAAAGGAATTGTGTTTGTGCTGCAAACCGTGTTTAACGGGAGCAGCCCCCAAACAATAAGTAATGCATAACCTATTTTATTCATACTATTCTGATTAAATTCTATTTATAAAATTGAATGGATACAGCTTTACAATACAATCTTCATTGTCTCGTTGTGCCCGTCTTTATTGACAACAATCAGGTAAACTCCCTTTGGGTATTCTTGTAAACTAATAGATTGTGAATAGTCTCCCGAAGTGTTCTGTTCGGTTAATAAATCGATACCCGAAAGATTTTTGATACTGACATGCTCCCAATCTCCGGAGATCGATAAGTTTTTTGTATCGGGAGCATAGTATAGCTTCAGTTGTTTGGAAGATGTTATTTCTTCCACTGAACTCGGAAGATCGCCCGTAGTGAATGTCAGTGTTTCTCCTTCTATTTTTATATCGGAGATTGCAATATCCGCCCGGTCGCCATTACTAATAAAAGGATAGGGATTGGAAGTTGCACTAAATATGTTTCTTCCGTTTATATCCGAGAATAATGCTTCATTCAGATCACCGGCCTGGTCGATTTCTCCGTCTTTCCGGAATACATAAAACTCTGGAACCGGCTCTGTGGAACCGTTTTTATCAGTATGTACCCGGTAAATTAATAATCCGGACTCGGGCAAATGCCTTTCATAAGCGTTTTGGTTGTTACGGTATTCTAAAACAAAGAATTCTGTCGGATCATCTGTCAGAATCTTATAAGCATTCTTTTCCGGTTTATCGGCAGAATTCAAAGTGTAGGTAGCATGGCTTCTGATAGCCGGGATATCTTCTACCCATGTACCTCCGGAATATTTCCAACGGTTGTATACCAACGGAAGAGTCAGTTCCGGCCCGTCCATCACGTCCCACATGCCGACAGGGCGGGGATATTCCGAACGGGAGCGATACAGATAAGGGAAGCCCAGTTCGTTCAGTAAGAAACGGCAATGAGTGGCCAGAGAGCTACGTTCATAAAGAATGGTATATTTCTTTATTTTCTTTCCTCCCAGTTCAATATCTCCGTTGGCATTTATAAAACGTTCGGACAGTTCTCCATTCTGAGGTGAATGTACTCCTTTGTCCGTGCCACGGCTTCCGCCTCGGAAAACCATTACGAAATCATCTATATATCCATCGGCGTCCCGGTCGTATAGATTGCCGTCTACCTGTGAAGTTATTTTTTCTGCAAGTTCTCTTATGATAAAACCGATTGAAACGTCTGCAAGTCCTGCACTGATATCTTTCCCTTTACATTCCGGAAAACTTTTTGACCAGTCACTGTCATAACAGTAAAAACAGTATTTCAATTCATAAGAGTGTTCCGAAGACGTTGGTTCGTTCATTGGGAAAATGGAAGAGTTTATTTTCAATTTCCCATTAGACAGGGCCTTGAAATAAGATTGTACCGACATTTCGCCCGGACCGTTAAAGAACTCCTCATAATAACTCTGCGGTTCTTCGAAGTCCGGATCATTTTGGAAACGGGTGAGAACAACAATTCTATTTCTTTCGTCCGTTCGGCTATCGCCGGTATCGGCAGCTACCAGACTGGCAGTATGCCCAAGCAACAAATAACAAATAATAAATCTTATCACTTTCATAATCAATCCTTTCGTATGTTATAAAGGTTCATTACCCATCTCAAGTTCCAATCGTCCGCCATTCACCAATGCGCTAAACGGAATACGGAAATTCTTTAACAGCTTTCCATTTAACCGGGCACTACGGATATAGCGGTTTTCAGGTGAGTTATTCACTGCCTCTATCACAAACTCTTTACCCGGATAATAGCGGGAATCCAGAGCAATGGTAATCTTATTGAATAGAGGAGAGGTTATATCGAGTTCCGAATCAGCAGTTACGCCCCCATCCATTTCGAACAGGCCCATAGCCGACATGACAAACCAGCCGCCCATCTGACCTTCATCTTCATCTCCTTCCCAGCCTTTATAGGGAGAGTCGCCATAGAACCGGTCGAGTATCTCTCTTGTGTAATTCTGGCATAAAGAAGGTTTATCCAGATAGTTGAATATAAATGCAGAGTTCATATTCACTTCATTTCCCTGATTGATATAAAACTCGGCCGATTGCCCCATGGTACGGTCGAATACGTGTGCGGCAAAATTGTGTTTTCTCGACTTTTCAAATCCGTCGGACAATCGTTCCAATGCTTTTTCCTTTCCAATCAGTTTTATCAGTCCTTTGATATCATGAGGTACATACCAGGAGTATTGCCAGGAATTTCCTTCAATGAAACCGGCATTGGAGAATACATCGAACTGATCGTCCCAGTTCCCCAATGAGTCTCTGCGGCATACATACTTGTATTCGGGATGAAATACGTTTTTATAGTTCATGGAACGCTTTTCCAGAAAGGTGGCATCCTTTTTCTTACCGAGTGCTTTTGCCAATTGTGATACACAGAAGTCATCATAAGCATAATCCAGTGTCTTGGATACCACATTTATCTCGCTGGGCATATAGCCGTATCGAGCATAAGCATCCAGATCGATCTGACCGTAGGTTCCTCCGCAGGGATGTTCGCCACCGGGATTCGTTACCATTTTGTGAACGGCTTCGTAAATGGCATCCCCGTCTTTACGTATCTTTTTCTGATAGGCCGCTACCATCAAGGCAACTTCGTGGGAGCCTTCCATGATGCCGGAATACTCAATGCCGGCCGGTCCTTTACTTGTCCAACCGGTATGTCGATACATTTCTAACTGTGTTGTCACCCAATTGTCTATAATCTCCGGAGAGACGATAGACCATAAACCATTCAGGTTCCAATAAGAATTCCAGAAGGCATCTCCTCCGTACATGGCCTGTCCCGGTTTCAACTGCTGTATGTTTTCACAGGCATCCCGGTATTTGCCATCTATGTCATTCCAAGTTTGCTTGCCTGCATAGGCACGATACAGGTTGGTGTAGAATTTACGTTTGTCCTGCTCTTTTCCTCCTTCTACTTTGATCTTTCCCAACAGGCTGTTCCAGGTTTGACGTGCATTGTTTACACATGCTTCGAAATCCCATCTGAAAGGTCGGATCATTTCTTTCTCCAGATTCTGCCTGGCTCCTTCTATGCTGACTAATGACAGCCCCGTCTGTATCAGGATTTCTTCATTCTCTGCTGTCTTGTAAGTCACGTAAGCTCCCATTTCGTCCGAACCGGAAATTTTGTTTATATTCTCTGTTACTTCCGTGCCTTTCCAACCATTGAAAGAGTCGAATGGCTTGCTGAAACGGATAGAGAAATACAATGTCCAATCATTCCAACGGCTCCAAGCACCCGATACGCATTTGGCGTATCCTTCAATCCGGGTGTCGCTTACTTGTTCTATAGTTGCTTCTTTCACCGAGAATCCGTAATCCCATTCGGTAGGGAACAAAAGGTCCATCAGAATCCTGGAATCGGTACATTCCGGGAATATGTATTTCTGGAAGCTGCAACGGGTAGTGGCTGTCATGGCAGCCTTTACCCGATGGTCATACAACTCTACTTCGTAATATCCCGGAGACGCTTTTTCCGTCTCTTTTAATATACGTGAATGATAGCCGGCATTAGCCCCTTTGTAGGGAGCGTCCGGTCCCGGATTTTCGATGGTAAAATCTGCGGTTGCAGGCATCATCGACAGGCCGCCCATTGTCCAGGCATGAATGTGGCTGAATGCCGAAACACTGTTAATGGCATATTCGTATCCGCCCATCCAGCGATTACCTTGGTTATCCGGGCCGATTTGTACCATACCAAACGGCATTTGTGCATAGGGGCCGAGCATCCAGCGTGAATTGGAAGTTCCGATGAAACAATCTACATAATCTACCGGCTCTTTCCCGTTAGCATTCGTTTGAAATGCTGTGAATAAACAGCATAGAAAAACAATCAATTTATACTTTACCTGCATAATTACTTCACTTTTATATAGAAATAAAAAATATTCTTGTTCTTAACCCCGTCATAGCAGGTCAAAGAGATCTTATGATAACGTTGTTTGATATTGAATTTTGTTCCGTCATGTTTGGTATATACTTCATTCCATTCATACAAGGCATTCAAGGGCACTGTTATCTTATATGTATAGTCGTATCCGGTTGTTCTTGAAACTTCGTCGACGGATATTTCGTCTTTCAAATTCCAGTCGGCATATTCCAGCCCCAGATAGGCAATGCCGCTTTCGTCTTTTATGAATGCTTTTATTTCCACATTTTCTCCCCGTGCCACTTCAAAGGTATCTCTGGCAATATCGGCCTGAGGAGAATAGTAATCAACTCCTTCATTTAAATCCCGGTCGCAGGAACATATAAGCATGACTGTCAGTAGCATGCTTATGGCGGATGTTATTTTATGAAAACTCATGTTCATCGGTTTATTTAATTTGTTCTGATATTATATTCTTACCATCCCGGATTCTGATCCAGTTTGCTGTTCTTTTGAAGTTCCGACTGGGGAATCGGGTAATAGTTCATTTTCGGTTCAAACACCCGCTCTTCAACAACGAATGTCTCATACGAAGCTTTTTCATTTTCCATCGTAATTCTCATGCCGTGAATAGGTTGATTGAAATAGGTCTGTCCTTCTTCCCAACGGCGTACATCCCAAAAACGATGTTCTTCAAAAGCCAGTTCTACTCGTCTCTCATTCCTGATCCGTGCACGCATTTCTTCTTTGGATAAGTTCATGCGTATGTTCAGTTGGGGGATTTTGGCCCTCTTGCGTATCAGATTGACAGCATCGTATATAGACTGGTCCGGAGCATCCAGATATTCGTTCATCGCTTCGGCGTAGTTTAGCAGAATTTCCGCATATCGGAACAATATCCAGGGACGGCGGCGTTTCTGGTCTTTTGATAAGTCCAGATTCTGGTCGATGAACTTCCGCATATAGTATCCGGTTTTGGTTGCCGTAGGCGTCTTGTTCAGTCCGTCTTTTCCACCGACAAATGTTTCGATCGGAGTGCCGCTAAATTTTAATCCATTGTAGGCAACTGAATATTCCATACGGGGATCGCGCCCTTTATACGGGTTCTCCGGATCATAACCGGAACGGGGATCATCGATCGGATATCCTTTCGTTGTTTCGTAAGCATCTACCAGTTCTTGAGTCGGGTTGGTATATCCTTTTCCGCCATAGCTAATCGGGTTATTGTATAATTCTACCTCATTTGAGTTGTCCGAACTCGTAGCAAAGAGAATCTCAATATTATAGGGAGTGGTAAAGACGGAGTAATAAGCACTCAGCAAACCGACTTGCGAAGGGTTCTTTACCTGTATATCCATTATCTCTTTGGCTGCGTCTGCCGCATCTTTCCAAAGTTGTTTATCTTCATCCGGATTGTTTAGTTTACTGGCTAAATAGAGTAATGCCCTCGATTTCAGTGCCAATGCAGACAGCCGGGTGGCGCGTCCATAGTCGGCAGATTCTTTTTTGAAATCATCTAAATAAGTGGTTGCATTTTCGCAATCCCGGACGATAAATTCTATAGCTTTTGCAAAGGTAGACTGCTTGATTGTTTTTGCCTCTTCTTCTGTCAGTACCTTATCGACCAGTTGAATGTTTGAGAAACGCTTGGCCAGCTCAAAATGATAAAAGGCTCTTAAAAACAGGGCTTCGCCCTTCATGCGTTTATAAGTGGCTTTGGTCTGTTCGTTTTTATCAATCAACCCTGCCTCTTTGATGGTTGTTTCCAGCTCCTGCAAAAACATATTCGTCTTGCGGATGCCGGCATACATCGTTTTCCAGATTTCTTCTTCCGGATTATAAAAAGGAGTGATGGCTCCATTGTTGTAGCTGTGTACCGCGGAGCCGGAATAAGAACAGATCGCTTCGTCTGAAGCACAGGCGAACATGGCGTGGTCCAGACGGTTGAAACCGTTAATCAGTTCCCGGTAGGTACTATTCAGAAATCCCTGGGCAAACCGTTCGTCAGTGAAGATGTCGTCTTTGTCCAGATTTGTATCTATATCCTTGTCCAGAATATCACATGACCCTAAAAACAAGGTTGATAAGATTAATAATTTAGATATGTATTTCATATGGCCCTAAATTTAAAATTTCATATTTATACCAATGTTGAAAGAACGCATCATAGGATACCCGGTAACGCCTGCATCTACTACTTCCGGGTCGAGGTTGTATTTACCTAATTTATCTATGCTAAGCAGATTTTGCCCATTGACATAAAGGCGGAGTTGCTTAATGTTCACTTTCCTCAAAACGGAAGAAGGTAACTGATACCCCAATTCCACATTGCTTAATCTCAGGAAGTTACCGTTTTTGATCCAAAATGAAGAAGAACGGTAGTTATTCAGATTGTTCTCTGTTGTCAGGCGTGGGAAGGTGGCATCCGATTCACGCACTCCTTTTTCCCAGGCTCCATAGGCCAGTGCTGTCACCTTATTATTATTTTGCAAAGCCCATACTGCCGCATTGTTCAGATAAACCGAACGGTTTGCTACTCCTGAAAGTACTGCAGAGAAATCAAATCCGGCATAATCTACTCCCAATGATAATCCCATGGTCACTTCCGGGACAGTCGGTTTCCCTATAGGTATTTCATCATAAGAGTTTATGTGATTATCCTCATCCGGATTCTGGTTCTTGTATTTTAAATCTCCGGGACGAATTTTATAGAAAGTGGAGATGGGGCTGTTTTTTATATCGTCTTCATTCATATAAAAACCTAAGGCTTCCAATCCCCATAGCTGGGCTACGGATTTTCCGGTTCTCCTTTGATATTCCTTCAGACCTTCCACTTCATCCATTGCCAGAATCTTGTTTTTTGCCAATGAGACGTTTGCCTGAACAAAATAACCTACTTTGTTGATACGTTTTTGATGCATCAACGATACTTCCATACCCCGGTTGACTACCGTACCGATGTTCACATACGGGAATGGAGCACCGATGATCCAGGAGGAAGTATTCTGTTTCTCCGAAACGATATCCGAACGTTTATGCCAGAAGGCATCGACAGTGACTGATAAGCTCGAAAATAATTCCAGATCGATACCTACATTTAAATTCCGGGTCGTTTCCCATGTCAAATCGGGATTAGGCAAACGGCCCTCCCAAGCTCCGTCACTCCAGGCAAAGCCACTACCGAAGATGTAACCGCCACTGGACTGATCAAAGCCCGACCAATGAGACTGATAGGCATAACGGTCAAAACCGGTTTTACAGTTTCCGGCTTCTCCATAGGAGGCTCTCAGTTTCAAATAATTCACCGCTTTGGTATTGAAGAAGGATTCATTGGATATGATCCACGCTCCGGCGATGCTTGGGAAAAAGCCGAAACGGTGTCCCGGTGCATATTCATCACTGCCGTCATAAGCGAAACTGATTTCACCGACATATCTTTTGTCAAAACAGTAAGTCAGTTTGCCATCGACTCCTTGACGCGCATAAGCGGGATTGTCACCCTGTACAAATAATTGAGACTGATAATAGCGGGCATCGGCATAGACTTCGTGTTTTCCAAAAATACGGTCATAAGAGAAACCTGCATTAAAGGCCAGTTGATATTGATAATAATCGTATAATTTCTCTTGAGCCAATGACAATTGTTTGTCTTCTCCATACACAGAGTATGTGTTATCTCTCTGTAGTTCATAAGTTGCATAATTGCTCGTTTTACCGGTACCATATCCCGATACTCCGTCAAAAGCAACCATGGCACGTACTCCCAATCCTTTTGTCACGATATCCAGTTTTTGTTTTGCCTGTGCTTTCACTTGCAATACTTTGTTTCTGTCTTTCCGGTATCCGGTGTGGGAAATCATTCCATAAGGATTTTGCCTGTATTGCGAAGTACCTGCTATTTTCCCATCCTCGTAAGTGATCGGCATGGCATTGGGAGCAATTGTAGACAATACATTGAAGATATCCGAAGAAGTGCTGTTAGGCATATTCTTGTCTTCTATTCTTCCGGCCAGGTCCAATGATACATCCAGCGACTTTGTGACGGCAGCATCGATATTCGAACGGATATTATACCGGTTGTAATTTACATTCGTATTAAATCCGGAATTTATATCGGTATATTTATAAAGCCCGTCTTTACCTAAGAAACTGAATAATACAAAATATTTGACCTGCTCCGTACCTCCCCGGACAGACACCTTATATTGCTGTTGGGGAGTGCTGTTTTTCAAAAAAGAAGAATACCAGTCTACGTCGGGAAATAAATAGGGGTTCTGAGTCCCGTCATAAATTCCCGGGTTATATTTTTCGTCCGACGGTACCGGTAGTCCGTCGTTCTGTAATGCTTTGTTGTAAAGAGAGACATATTCACGGGAGGGCAAAAAATCCGGTAGCCGTGTAGGTTGTTGAAAGCCGTATTGAGCTGTCAGAGAAATCTCGGGTTTACCGATAATTCCTCTTTTGGTTGTTACAAATACGGTTCCGTTGGCTCCTCTCTGTCCGTATCGGGTATTGGCGGCACCATCTTTGAAAATGGAAATCGATTCTATCTCTTCAATATCCATCTGACTGATGTCCCGTTCTACGTCGTCTACTAAGAAGAGAGGTGAACGGAACTGTCCATATGTTCCGATACCGCGTATATAAATATCCGAGAGGCTGTTTCCCGGTTCGTCTCCCGTCTTGCGTAAGATCGTTAATCCGGAAGCTTTGCCGGTCAATGCATTCTCTAAATTGGAGGCCGATGCCTTATCCAGATCTGAATAACGGATTGTCGATACGGCCGATGTCTGCAAATACTTTTCGTTGCTTGTCTTATTTTTTATGGTATCCTGCACCGCTTTTTCACTCTTTTGCGAAAAAACCGGAAGGGAAAAACAAGCTATCGTAAGGGCCAGACATAAAAGTCTGAAAGATAAATGCCCGATAAAATATTTCATATTCTTACTTATTTTCAATTAATACTATTTACACATTCGAAAATGTATCATTAATAATTATTCCATCCGGGATTTTGCTGGTATAAGGGGTTTTTATCCATGTCACTCTTAGGAATAGGGTACAGATTCATTTTGTCCGTAAATATTCGGTCTTCGAAAACAACTTTGTTGTAGGTATAGCTATTGTCACTGTTCTTCGTGATTTCCATTTCGTACATCGGACCGTTGAAGTAAGTCTCCCCGTCTTTCCATCTGCGTACATCCCACCATCGGTGTTCTTCAAAGGCAAGTTCTATCGCCCGCTCATTCTTGATACGTTGCCGCATGGCGGTTTGAGACAGACCTTGGGGTAAAGCAGGCATGCCGCTTCTTTTACGGACAGCATTCACAGCATTGTACACTTCGGTAGAAGGAACAGGAAGGCTCTCATTCAACGCTTCTGCATAATTTAAATACATCTCGGCCAAGCGGAAGTAAATCCAGTTGTGATAAGCTTTATTGGATGATTTTTCATTCAAACTTTCCGGTAAATATTTGCGTACATAGTATCCGGTGCGGCATCTGTCTTTGGAAAGACGGTGTTTACCACCCATATACAGTTCTGCAGTGATTCCTTGCCATATACTTCCGTTGTAGATAACCGTTTTGTAAAAACGGGGATCTCTGTTCTTGTAGGGATCTTGTGCATCATAGCCCGAATCCTCATCCGTGATCGGTTTGCCGTTATTCATCTCGTATAAGTCTACAAAATTCTGTGTAGGGGCTACGGCACCTACTCCGCCGAATCCTTCGCCGGAAGGCGCCCAAACTTTTATCTCGCTGCTGGTGAAGCCTACAGGAACATTATTATACCAGAATATCACTTCTGAGTTCCCTTCATCGGGGCGCAGCAGGA
>NZ_HF991125.1:113864-123120 GCF_000432295.1 Bacteroides sp. CAG:189 | reverse complement strand
GCAGGAATACTTTCTCATAGTCGGCTGCTCCGTTGCCACGATCGAACAGGCGATAGGCCGGGTTACCGTCTTCATCTTTCAAATTCAGTACATCTGCAGCCGCTTCATAAGCAAGCTTCCATTTTTCCGGATTCGTATTTTCTTTATCCCACAACGGGCTTGCTGCATATAAGAGCACCCGGGCTTTCAGTGCCATGGCAACTCCACGGGTAATGCGTCCCTGTTCGTTTTCATTTACTGTTACCGGCAATAGCCCGATAGCCTGTTTTAAGTCTTCCAAGATAGCGTTTACGCATTCCATGTAACTGTTTCGCGGTAAGCTGAGATTGTCATTCGGATACAAAAGTTTATCATTTAGAATGGGCATGCCGCCATATCGTTTGATGATTTCGTGGAAGAAGAAAGCACGCAGAAAAAGAGTTTCGCCTAATAATCTTTCTCTCATCTCTTGACTCGGGAAAGGAATGATGTCTTTCTTGGATAAGAAGACATTTGCTTTGCGGATACCTTCATAGTTGCGGGTCAACTGATTATCTACATCATCATACGAACCGACATTGAATGAATTGCTGGTATTCCAACCGAAACGTGATTCTGCTTCATCCGTAGCACAGGCTATAGGAGCCGGATCAAAACTTCCGAGCACATTGAAGCCTTTCAGTAGATTGGTGTAAATATCGGCTTGAAATTTATAGGCGGTTTCGTAATTGGTGAATATCTTGTTTTCGTCCAGATTTAAATCCGGTGCCCGGTCCAAATAGTCATCACAGCCGTAAAAGAGAATGGCTAACAGGCAGGAGAATATTTTATATGTTCTCATAATATCCTAAAAATTAATATTTAAACCAAAGTTATATGCTTTCATTGGCGGCATGTTTGCCGCTCTGTTGTCTCTGTTGTCCGGATCAAGATAAGGTTCTTTGGCCCAGGTTGCCAAGTTCAGAGCCGAGAAATAAATGCGGATTGTCTTTATAAAGGCTTTTTCCGTTATTTTTTTAGGAAGGGTATAGCCGATATCGAGATTCTTTAGCCGTATGTAACTTCCATCGGACAAAGTATAATCGGCGCCGGCTTCATTATTTTGGTATTTTCCGTACATTTGGGTGTATTTGGCATTTGCATCTCCCATTTCCGGAGTCCAATAAGACCAATGTTTATCGTACACGTTGTCTCCGTTGGAAAAGGCCCACATCGCTTCCCAATTCTTGTCGAAAGAGACGTGAGTGGAACCTTGAAACAGTACGCCGACATCAAATCCTTTATAGGATAAGGACAAGTTGATACCGTATTGTATCTCGGGTACCAACGGATAACCGGTCCTTATAAAATCGGCACGGTCGATTACTCCGTCACCATTGATATCCTTGTATTTCAGATCTCCCGGATGTACTTCCGTATTTCCTTCCAGAGCTAATTGGGAAGGACTTCTTTCTATATCGTCATAGTCTTGAAAATAACCCAAGGTGATCAGTTTCAAAGGGGTGTCGATGGGATATCCTTCCGGACGCTGATAAGGTAAAACACCGAGAGGAGTACCCATATCGATCACTTTGTTTCTTGCAAAACTCATGTTTCCTTTGATGGAATATGAGAAATCGGGGCCGATGAAGCGGCTGTGATTTACTTCTAATTCCACTCCCTGATTTTGTACAATACCGATATTGGCCGGAGAGAATACGGTTCCCACGTAAGACGGCATTGTTTGTACCTGTGTCAGGATATCCGATCTCCTTTCATGGAAATAATCAATATTGAAAGTCAGGGCATTGTTGAAAAGGCCGGCCTCCAAACCGATATTCAATTTTCTGGAAGTTTCCCAAGAGACATCTTTGTTGGCTACACGTCCTTGGCGTATACCTTGAACGCGGTTGTCGCCAATACCGAATATATAGGAGTTGTCTGTGTTGCTGGTATCAACATATTCGTATTGTTGAAGATAAATGAACCGTGCTTCTGTGCTGGTATTGGCTACCGGGTCGTATGCCCAGACGCGATCATTACCGACCCAGCCTAAAGAACCTCTGATTTTCAGACTATTCATAATCTTGCTGATATTGGATTTTTTATAGAAAGGTTCATTTGAAATAACCCAGCCTAATGCAAAAGAGGGGAATAATCCGTAACGTTTTCCTTTGGCAAAGTTTTCCGAACCGTTATAGCCGAAGTTGACTTCTGCCAGATAACGGGTGTCGTATCCATAAACAAACCGTCCTACCATACCCTGGCTTGCGTATGGCAAATCGACGTTGTATCCATGAGACAGACGGTTAAATAATATAAGAGCACTTACGTTGTGTTTTCTGAAATCATGTTCATAGGTCAGCCCGCCTTCCAGATAAATTTTCCGGAAATTGTCTACATATTGCCAGTCCCAACGCAATGGACGATTTTCTCCGTGCATGATATAGGTGTCTGTTGGGTAGAGATATTGGTAGGTAGCAACCTCTTTCCGATAAATCTTTCCATGCTTACTGTCATCATCGTATGCCACTTGTCCTCTTATGGCAAGCCCGGGAAGAAGCCAACTCAATTTATAGGTAAGGTTGAGCCCCGCTTCCAGTACGTTCCGGTTTTCTTTGAACTCTCCGGAATCACGAATCAAGGCATGTATATTGGAGTAATCTTTGTCACCGCCATAAGAGCCGTCCATGTTGAAAGCCGGATATTTACGACCGGAGTTGGCTATTGCGGCATGGTATATATCCCAACTGCTATACTGCATGGAAGTGGGATAATGGCGGTCTTCAATGCGGGCGCCTATGTTGATCGAAGCACTCAAATCTTTCGTAATGTCGAAATCCAGATTCGACCGGAAGTTATATCGGTTGAAGTTGGTGATATTGTCTCCTTTGAATGGAGAATTCTGATTAAAAAAACCGCCGGAAACGAAATAACGCATCGATTTGGTACCCCCCCGCACATTCACATTGTATTGCTGTTGTATGGAACCGGATTTCATAATCTCATCCATCCAATCCACGTCCGGGTGGGTATAAGGAGAAACTTTCGTCCGATACTTCATTAAATCTGTTGCACTGTATTCTGCTTGCTGACCGCCATTATTCAGCATTTCATTGCGCAGCAGAGCAGAACGATAGGCATCCAACGGCTTATACAACCGAATAGGAACGTTTACTGCCACTTGTGAAGTAATGGATACTTCCGGTTTACCGACAACTCCTCTCTTGGTCGTTACGATGATAACACCGTTCGCTCCTTTCACACCATAAACGGCCGTTGCCGAAGCATCTTTTAATATATTGATGCTTTCGATCTCATTAGGATCAATTTGTGCAAAGCTCTCACGGATAATTCCGTCTACTACAATCAAAGGTTTCGTGTTTTCATTGGCGAACGTTGCTTTACCGCGGATGTAGATATCTGCTTCGTCGCGTCCGATTTCACCGGAACTTTGAACGATTGTTACACCTGAAGCTTTACCGGCTAAAGATTGGGTCAGGTTGGACGCCGGGACCGTAGTCAGCGTTTTGCTTTTTACAGTTGAAATGGAACCTACCATCGATTCCTTTTTCTGCGTACCAAAAGCAACTACGACAACTTCATCCAAGGCTACGGCAGCATCTGTTCCTAACTCTATTTTCATCTTCTTTCCGAATACGGGAGTTACGGTCTGAGCTTCGAAACCGATATAGCTGATACTCAGTTGTACATCTTTTGCAGGCACTTTTAAAGAAAAGTTGCCATCCAAATCGGTTACAACACCGATTGTAGTACCTTTTACCAGAACAGTGGCACCGATTAGAGGTTCCCCATTATTTTTATCTAATACTATTCCTTTCACTACCAGGTCTTGTGCCGACACAAAGCATGGGCAAAGGAATAATAGAAGCAATATAGTATATCCTTTCATAATATTATATTTTAATGAATTCGTCTAAACTGATAGGTGTAGGTATGCAGTTCTTTATTTTTCTTGTCTAATTCCATCGCCTCTTCAGGAGTAGCGGGTGTAGGATCTTGTTCCATCTGGGAAAACATAACTGTTTTCTTACGTTCTCCTAAGAATGTTTTTATACGAAGTTCCATTTCATTCCCTTCTAAGTGGGTTATGGTGAAACGAACCAGCACTTGAGTATATCGATAAGAATTGTCGGATGAGTTTTTACCGGCTATTTTATCCATAGACATATTCAACCAGTCTTTGTCGGTTACAAGCCATGTTCCGGCATGTTCCTTTTCAAGGCAGGGATCAAACATCCTGTAAACTCCGTTTGCTTCGAACAGAATGGAGAGGTTTTCTTCTTTATCGGTACTGCACACTTCTCCGTTGTCATAGGCGGCAACTTGTTTCCAATATCCCGACAGTCCGCTTGCCAAATCTTCATCTTTCGAGCAGGAAGAGAAAATGAATAGTAGAAATACTAAACCTAATAGATATTTATTCATGGTATTTGGTGTTTATTGATGTGATTCTTTTAATCTCAGCTTGCCATCTTCAATAATAGTTTCGACCGTTTTATACGTTTTTATATAGGTGTCTAATTGTCCTGTTGCCGAATAAGTATAATATTTCAGGGTTAATCTGTTGGCTGTACGATCCTCCACGTAAAAGGTTACAGGCAATAAATCCGAAATATTCAGAATTCGGTTATTGCTTTCATAATTCCAGGCAGTTCTCAAATCTTTCGATTCACAAGGCAGGTAGAGGTAGCAAACATTTTTCTCTGTAAAATACAGTAATTCACCTTTTGCGCATTCATCCAGTTCCTGTTCTTCATCATTTGAGATTTGTGAAATCAGTTGCCATGATCCCGATAAATCGATATCGTTATCGGTCTCTTTATCGCAGGCAGTTCCTAAAAAGGAAATGAGTAATGCGCATAATAATGGGATTTTTTTCATTTTCATAATAATAAGATTTTTTACACGTCACAAAAATATTACAGAATATTATTTATATAGATTTTCCTGGTAACAACTCTTCTATTCAGTGTAACATCTGCTGATGATCAGCTAATCTTTCTCTATTTTCTTGTCGCTTTTAATGCGAAAGAACAATATAGCAGATAAGTAATGCAGAGTCCGATGATCATTAGTGAACCGTTAAAACTACCTACCCATTGTGAGAAAGCGGCCATTAATGGCGGGACAACTGCTCCTCCCGATATTCCCATAATCATCAGTCCGGAAAGCTCATTTGCGCTGTCGGGATACAATTGTAATGCCTTTGAGAAAATGATACTGAATACGTTGGCGCAGAAGAAACCGACAATCGCTATGATGGCTAACAGCAACTGGCTCTCGGAAACAAAAAGCATAAAGATAAATACACATAAAGTGATAATCATACTGATCCGTAGAAACTTGATGGAAGAGAAGCGTGCCAGAATGAATGTTCCCATAAATGCACCTACGGTGCGAAAAACGAAATACAGGCTAATGCCATAACCGGCTTCGTTCAGCTCCATGCTGCAACGTTCCATTAAAAAACCGGGTATCATGACATTTAAGCCGACGTCTACTCCTACAATAAAGAGGATCCCCAGGAACAATAATAGAATCGTTTTATCTTTCAATAGGATGAGATAGGGTTTGAATGACCATAACGTATTTTTTGTAGTTTCTTTGGGTATCGGTGTGAACAATAGCCAGCAACCGACAAACAGTGTTATTAGTGCAAAAACAGGAAACATATAAATCCAGTTTCCCAGAAAACCGGCTGCCCAAACTGCAATAATCGGTCCGGCAAAAGAGGATATGGCCTTAATAAACTGACCGGCAGTCAAACTGCTGGCCAATTTGTTTTCATCCATAATATTCATCAGTAACGGATTTAATGAAACCTGTAGAATCGTATTTCCGATGCCGAGCAATGCAAAAGCAATCAGACAAGATACGTAGGAGTAATCCAATAAGGGGAGTATCATAGCCAGAACGGTAAAGCCTAAACTAATAAGCACTGTATTTTTTCTTCCTATCCGGTTCATGAAAGCACCGAACGGAACAGAAAATACAAAGAACCAGATAAAGACCATTGAAGGTAAGAAGTTCTTTTGGGTTTCGGATAAGGAAAAGTCGGATTGCATATAGTTGGATGCTATGCCGACAAGATCACAGAATCCCATAACAAAAAAGCTTGCCAAAACCGGCAATAATGCTATTACTTGAGCGCGTTTCATATAATACGCCTCCTTCCGATGCCTGCTGTAATTGTGTAATTTCCCATGTTTTCAGATTTGTTTTTTGCAAACATAGGGCTTTTGTAGCTATAAAAGATTAACTACTGTAACATACTATATATATACTGTAACATCCCTTTCTGGGTACTCTATGGCGCAATTCTAAGCCTCTGATTCCTTTGCCGGAGTTTCATGGCGTTCTCTGAATTCGGTAGGAGATACCCCGAATTTTTTCACAAAACAAATATAAAAATAAGAAGGAGAGGAAAAGCCTAAGTCGTAGGTAATCTCCGTAATTGTTTTGTTTGTATTCAGCAACTCCTTTTTTGCATTCTCCAACCGGACAGTTCTGATAAAGTCTCCGGAAGAGAGACCGACCAATGCTTTTAGTTTTCGGTGAAGATTCATGCGGCTCATTCCTACATAGTTTGCGATACTTTCTCCCTTGATATCCGGATCGGATATATTTTCATTGATATAATTAATAATCTTTTGTATCAGCATATCGTCACCGGACATTGCAGGCGCTGTTTCTGCGTCTGGTTTCTTACCGGACACAAGCGCTACTTTCTTCATGAATTTCTCTTTGACAACTTCTTGGTATCTGATCAGTTGCTCGATGCGGATTCGAAGATGACGGATATCAAACGGTTTCGGTATGTAAGAGTTGGCACCCACTTCCAGCCCGGCCAAGCGGTCTTCATGAGTTTCTTTTGCCGTCAGCAGGATTATCGGAATATGAGAAGTGTTTATATTCGACTTTATTTTTTCGCAAAGCTCTATACCGTCCATATTGGGCATGATGATATCACTGATAATTAAATCCGGAATAGAGTTTAAGGCACTCTTGAATCCTTCTATGCCGTCGGCAGCCGTATATACTTCGTATTCTTCGTGTAGTTCCATTGCAAGAAAGTCACGAATTTCGGATTCATCATCTACTACCAGAATCTTATATTTCTTAGTCGTTTCATTCTTTTCATCTGTCTTTTCCTCAATCACTTCTGTGTTTTCCTGTAAGGCTTCTTTGACAAATGTAACATAAGAATCGTCTTTCTCTTTAATATCGGCTATTTCTTCTTTGGAATAATTGGCCTTATCGAACGGGACGACAATGGTGAACCTGGAACCGACATTCAATTCACTCTCAACAGAAATATGGCCTTTATGTAATTCAACCAAAGACTTTACCAAGTACAATCCGATGCCTGAACCCGGATATACAATATTTTTGTCATTCAATTCAACTTGATAAAAACAATCAAATATTTTTTTCAAATCTTTTTTGTCGATACCGATACCTGTATCCGAGATCTCAATATGTAATAAGTCTCCTATATCAGTTTGCTCCACAAAGACATTCATTACGATCTCGTCATAATCCTTCACATATTTAAAGGCGTTAGAGAGGATATTATACACAATTTTATCCATAAATTTGGGAGATACCCATCCAACCAACCGTTCCGCGCTTGTGTTAAAAACGAAATTTATGTTTTTGTCTTCTATTACTCCTTCAAAAGTATCTGCTATTTCCTTAAAGAAAGAAACTACATCCATTTCTTTCACCTTGAGTTTCAATTGGCCATAATCGATTTTCCGAATATCGATCACTTCGTTCACATTTTTGATCACACGCATTGTGTTCCTTTTGATAAGAGACAATAAATATCTCTTTTTGCTATCTGTTTCTCCAAGTAATAGTTTCTCCAACGGTGCCAGAATAAGGGTAAGCGGATTTTTCAATTCATGCGAAGCATTGGTGAAGAATTGTAATTTGGCCTGATACAGTTCTTTTTGTTTCTGCTTCTCCAGACGTTCATAGTTTATTTTATCACGGACTCTGATTTTCATCATAGCAATGTTCCAGCACATGTACAATATGATTAATAACAGGACAAAATAGATGATATAGGCCCACCACGTTTGCCAGAAAGGTGGTTTCACGAGGATATATAATGTACGTACATTGTCTTTGTCGAAATTTCCCGAAGGAGAAGAGGCCATCACCATAAAGCAATAGTTGCCGGGTTTCAAATTCCGGTAGGTGACGGAACGCATGGAGCCCACTTTGTTCCATTCTGTATCTACTCCTTTTAAGAAATAGGCATATTGAATGCGTTCCGGAGAAGAATAATTGATACCTAAATATTCGATTGTAAAGACCGATTCATCGTAATTCAGTTCTATTCTATCGGTAGAATTTATATTTTTGACTAAAGGAGATTTCGGGTTCTGTTCACTTCTGATTGTAACATGCTGATTAAATAACAGGAAATCGGTAAAGACAACAGAAGCCGGGGTTTTGTCTTTTGTGATAATGGAAGGATCGAAAATGTTCATACCTTCCGTACCGCCTAAAGCGATTACACCCGATCTCATGATTAGTCCCGAATTTTTCAGGAAACTGCCGGGTTGAACTCCGTCAGATGCACTATAGGAATCAAGTTCCTTGGTTTCTAAAGACATTTTTACGATATCTTTGTTGGTACCCATCCACAGATCATCGCCTACCAATATCAACTCTCGTACTATGGAACTGTTTAGACCGTTTGCTTGTCCGTATATGGTTAAAGAGTCGTTCTTTATTGTATACTCCCATAAGCCTTGCCCTTCTGTACCGATCCACATGTTTCCTTGTTTATCAAACAAGAATGAATTCACCAATACGTTTTTTAACCTGGAGCTAAACGGTTCCACATTTCCGGTTTTATAATCGTACTTGTACAAGCCGCCAAAAGTACCGATAATCAGGTAATCATTATATTCTTGCAGTGCGGTGATATGATTCCATTTGAGGGGTTCAATCACATGGAAAGAGTTCTGCTTCTTATTAAAGTAAGAGAGTCCGGCGCGCTGTCCCACCCAAATGTTTTTTCTGGAATCTTCATACAAACAGCTCAAATCGCTATGCATAAGTGAATGGGGATCATCTTTCTGATGGGTATAGTGAATGAACTGCTTGGTCCCATCTTTCATTCTATTCAGAACGCAATCATAGGTACCGATCCACAGATCATTGTCCGAATCAATCAATGAACATAAAGTTGCATCATCGCTTAAATTATATCCTTGGGTTTTAGACGTAATTTCTTTAAACGTATTATTCCGGATAT
>NZ_HF991125.1:107842-113825 GCF_000432295.1 Bacteroides sp. CAG:189 | reverse complement strand
ACCACCGCCGTCGGTAGTAATCCAAAGATTGCCGTACTTGTCTTCGCTGAAAGAGGAAACATGTTTGTAAGACAAACTATTGGTCAAAAGGATATCGCTTGTGATATAATTAAATTTTTGTTTACGCTGATTTACAAAATTTATTCCTCCGCCATAAGTACCGATCCATAGATTGTCATTCTTATCGCTTAGTACCGATCGGATTGTCTTGTAGGATAGTCCGGTTTCCGTCTCCGATTCATAGTAGAATTTGGTGTCTGCTTTTTTTATTTCCTCATCACTCTCCTTTAGCTTAATGGAACATAGAAAATACTCTGTTCCAATCCATAACTGTCCCAACCGATTTTCCTCTATACAATTTACCTTCGCATTTTTCAGTTCATCCAATTCGATTAGTTCCGGCTCTTTTTTCCCTTTTACAAAGCGCATTAATCCTTTCCAGGTCCCTACCCAGGTGTCCCCATAAGAATCCCGAAAAATAGCTTCTATCTGGCTATCCGGGAAATTACGATTCTGTACACTATAATTGGTCACCGAACGTGTGTTTAAATGTACAATATCCAGTCCTCCAAAATGGGTACCTATATATAATAAACCCTCAGGTGATTCATACAGGCTCAGAACACGATCGTCGGATGCTTGATAATAAAGGCGGTTGAAGGATTCTGTCTCCGGGTCGAAAGAGTATACGCCATTTCCATAAGTTCCTATCCATAAACCTCCCTCTTTTCTTTTTATGATTGAATGAACGGAGTATAAATTGTTTTCGGACTGAAGTGCGTTGTTCTTTAAGATTTTATAGGTATCGGTTTCTACATCATACATCAATAGCCCGAAATTTGTACCGATATAGATACGGTTTTCATCACAATATATCTTGAGGGCCTGTTGGTTTGTAAAATCCAAGGAGTTTTCAAAAGCCCATCTGTAATTTTTAAAGGCAATACCGTCAAAGCGGCAGAAACCTTCATCCGTAGCACACCAAATATAGCCGTCCTTATCCTGTTTTATATCAAATACTTTACTACTGGATAATCCATCTTGTATACCAAATTTCTCAAAACGCTCATGAGCAAAGTAAGTTGGATTTGCATTCACAAACAATGAACTGCATAGGAGAAAGAAGTAAAATATAACCCGGTACATCATGTTCTTATTCAGTTTTTTAATAATAGTTTGTTAATCTGTGAGTTAACATATAAAAAGTAAGTCATGTACTGATAGCTTGCTGAATTTAAGGTTTCTATATTTTTAATTCATATGAAATAATACAGAACCTGACTTATCTTTTGAAATAATAAAAAAGCATTTTGAATAAATTAAGGGCGAAGATAAGCAAATGGTATGAGAAATTTATATTTGAGGGGGGACTTTTATATTCGAATGCTTCTTAGGAGGTGTTGGTTGTGATAGGAGAATGAATTGTTATTTGTAATTATTTGTTGTTTTATATTCTTGTTTCACAAATCAAAATATAATAATTTGCTTAAGAAAATATTTTATAAATTGACATGTTTGTATTTTGTTGATTATTAAATTGTTACAGAATTGTATTTTCTCTCTACGAGGATTGGCTTGTTTCTCTACGGGACTCGCTCTGTTCCTCTACGAGAAACGGTGTATTTGACGTAGAGGAAAAATGGTGTTGTTTGTAAATTGCAACAAATGGGTTATGGGAGTTATGTAATTCTTTTGGGTGTTGTAAAAAAAATGAACCATTATACACATCTCTCTTTACTTCTGTTCCTGATTAAAGATATGTAGTAGACGGTTGATTCATATTGGTTCAAGTTTCGAATAATTTGCCAATATGTTGATTTGCCAATGTGCCAATATCATGCGGTATACAGCGTGGCCAATTGGCACATTGGTAAATTAGCTCATTATTATTTATTATAGTTTGAGAATAAGAGCCGTTGTATAGGCTATATAGCACAGTATCATAATCCCTCCTTCAATTCGTGTGATTGTACGTTTAGCAAAGAATAGTCCGAACAGCCAGAGCAGTATTCCTGACCCGACGAGAACCCATAGATCGAAGTTGGTGATGCCGCTCAAAGTCAATGGAGTGATGGAAGCACTACATCCAAGTACAAAGAAGATATTAAATAGGTTACTGCCGATCACGTTTCCAATCGCTATTTCCGGGTTCTTCTTCAATGCGGCTACGATCGAAGTGGCCAGTTCGGGCAGGGAAGTTCCCCCGGCCACTAAAGTAAGTCCGATAATCGATTCGCTTACACCCAGGCTGCGGGCAATATTGCTGGCTCCTTCCACAAACCATTGCCCGCCGAAAATCAGTCCGGCAAGACCACCTATAATATAGAGGATGGAACGCCACATAGGCAACTGACGGATTTCTTCATCCTGGCTTTCATTGTTGCCGCTCGATGCAATGGCAAATGTATATCCCAAAAAAATAGCAAAAAAACATAGCAGCAACAATCCGTCGGTGATGCTGATGACATTTTCTGTGGCATGGTTCAGCAATATGTCGTTGGCACAGATCAGCAATACGATGGATGAAAGTATACAAAGGGGAATTTCTTTCCTTAATGTATTCCGGGTAATAACGATGGGGGCGAATAATGCGGTACAGCCTACTATCATTAATGTATTGAAGATATTGCTTCCCACTACATTTCCGATAGCGATATCTACGCTTCCTTTCAGGGCGGAAGAGACGCTGACTGCGAGCTCCGGGGCGGATGTACCGAATGCGACAATGGTAAGTCCGATAACGATAGAAGGAATACGGAATCGTTTGGCAACGGATGCGGCACCGTCTGTCAGTCCGTTGGCACCTATCAGGATGAGGAGGAGGCCTCCGACAAGAAGTAATATATCCATATGGCTTTTAGATTTTTGCGCAAATATAATGATTCTACTTTGATGATATATCAAAAACATTGTGTATGTTTGGTGCATCTTTTTAAATTATGCTGTCCGTGAATGGAGGTAACTAAGTCATGTTGTATGAAAAAGAACCGTTTGTTTTGTCTTTTTATCTTATTAGTATTGGTCGGTGGGGCATCGGCTCAGTTAGTAGAGAAAGTCCGTGAATTCCTTGCCGAAGAAGATACGATGAAGACTGTTCCTGTCATACGAACAGACTCGGATTCATTAAATATAGCCAAGATGCGCGAGGAGTTGGAAGCTGCACGGTTGAATGAAGCCAATATGCGGATGGAGATGGAACAAATGAAATTGCGGGCATATGCTGCCGATTCCGTAAAACTGGCTTTACAGAGGTTGCGTATCGATTCATTGCGTAAATTTACTCCGGGTGTTCCTGTAGTAGTGGAAGGAGACACGCTTTTCTATATATTTGCCAAACGTGGCGGTCATACTCCCCAACAGCGAGCGGAAATGAATGCTGCGGCTATCACCGAGTTAGGTAAACGATTCAATTTGCAGCCGGACTCTTTATATTTGGAAAGCAGTGATATCGTTACCGATCTGATGTATGGAAATAAAGTACTTGCCTCATTTACCGATCAAGATGGTTTGTGGGAAGGGCGTACACGCGACCAGCTCGCTGCCGATAAACGTCAGGTAGTAGTGCACAAACTGAAAGAGATGAAAGAAGAGCACGGGTTGTGGCAATTGGGCAAACGGATTCTCTATTTCATTTTAGTATTGGTCGGGCAATTTTTATTATTTAAGGGAACTACTTGGCTGTTCCGGAAACTGAAAGTGCGTATTCAGAAGCTTAAGGACACGAAATTGAAGCCTATTTCTATTCAGGATTATGAGTTGCTGGATACTCAGAAACAGGTAAATCTGCTTATATTCTTATCAAATCTGCTTCGCTATGTTTTCATGCTGTTGCAGTTGTTGCTTACCGTACCGTTATTATTCTCTATTTTCCCGCAGACAAAGAATCTTGCTTATCAGATATTCTCATATATATGGAATCCTGTAAAAACTATATTCAGCGGTGTAATAGAGTATATTCCGAACCTGTTTACGATCTTTGTCATATGGTATGCAGTGAAATACCTGGTGCGGTTTGTGCATTATCTGGCTACTGAAGTACAATCTGAAAGACTGAAATTGAACGGTTTTTATCCGGATTGGGCCATGCCTACTTATCATATTGTACGCTTTTTACTATATGCCTTTATGATTGCGATGATCTATCCCTATCTTCCGGGGTCTGATTCAGGTGTTTTTCAAGGTATTTCGGTTTTTGTCGGTTTGATTGTTTCTTTGGGATCGAGTACCGTTATCGGAAATATCATTGCAGGATTGGTTATTACTTATATGCGTCCGTTTAAATTGGGTGACCGTATCAAACTGAACGATACTACTGGAAATGTTATTGAAAAGACTCCTCTCGTGACACGTATAAAAACGCCGAAAAACGAACTGGTTACCATTCCGAATGCTTTTATCATGTCGTCACATACCGTGAACTACAGCGCATCGGCGCGTACATACGGATTGATCATCCATGTAGAAGTAAGTATCGGCTATGATGTTCCTTGGCGTAAAGTACATGCGCTGCTGTTGAAAGCAGCCAAAGCAACCTCGGGTGTGATGGCCGATCCGGAACCTTTTGTACTTGAAACAGAGCTACAGGATTGGTATCCGGTGTACCAGATTAATGCCTATATAAAAGAGGCCGATCAGTTGACGCAAATTTATTCTAACCTGTATCAAAGTATTCAGGATGTGTTTACAGAAGCGGATATCGAGATAATGTCTCCACATTATATGGCTGTGCGGGATGGGAATGAGACAACTATACCCAAAGCTGGTGTAAAACCGGAAGATACGAAAGAGGGCATCAATTAATAAAAGGGTGTTTCTTTCATCACGAAGAAAACACCCTATTGCACGTGTGTTAATTTCAAGAGTAGAATTTATATATCCAAGGTAATGTTTTGTCGATTACCTGTTTGACCATCCCTTACTGATGCGTTACAAAAGTAAGGGAACGGTATTTCGTGTCTTTTACGAAATGTTTACCGGAAAGTGACAAATGTGATACATTGGAGTTACGAATTAGAAAATACTTTGCTGCATCTTATCAGTACTTTCTGATCATTGGATAAGGTGGTGGCAAACAGATAGGTCTCGCCTCCATCAGACAATTTGGTACGTTTCCGGATTTCTGCTACTGTAGCCGGAAAATTCCGAACGGTAATATTTGCTTTCTTGATATCCCCGATACATTCTTTGATCTCTTTTTTGTTGAAGGAACATTGCCCCGTCACCTGAAAAACTCTTCCGGGAAATTCTTTTATCCATTCGTCGGAGGTATACAGGTGGCTATTGGGGTGTAGCTTTCTCGTATGATACGAAGCGGCGATGCTGCGGAAAGCACCTGCTTTAAGAATGGATGCATTGGGCTCGTACAAGTATGTGCCTACTTTCTCTGTATAAGTGCATTCCGCTCTTGCTTCTTCTTCACGGGTGAAAACAAAGCTCTGTTTTTCTTTGGATGTGAGATTGATGCAATGGATCGGTATCTGATGTGTGGGAGGGGTATCTCCGATAATTAGCAAAAGCTCTTTGCAATCATTGTTTACAGAAATAACATGTGCTTCCTGTGTATGTTTCATTGTTTTTAATGCCAGACTGAGATCGAGCATCGGGGATAGTTTTATCATGATTCGGTTGGCCTTGGATAACAAAAGTTCTTCCAGTTTTGCTACGTCCGGTTCACAATCTGATATGGCAACAGTTTTTCCTCCGTGTTCGTTTCTTCGTGCCGGGTCGATGAAAATACAATCTTCCCGATTCATTTGCTGTAAGTGGGTTACGGCATCTTCATTGTATATTGTAATGTGATTCAGGCCCAGCAGGGGAAAGTTGTGCGAAGCGATTTCACAGAGTTCTTCCTGGCGTTCTACATACGATATATGTTTGAATTTAGTAGCCAGAAAAGCACAATCGATCCCCAAACCGCCTGTTAGATCGGTGAGCGTATTTCCATTTAACAAAGAGGCTTTGTAGAGTGCTGTTGTTTCGGAAG
>NZ_HF991125.1:106379-107806 GCF_000432295.1 Bacteroides sp. CAG:189 | reverse complement strand
GCATTGTTCCATTGAAAGATGACGAGGATATAAAATCCCTTCGATAGCTGCCCACGAAGGAATTTTATTGGCAGCTGCTTGTTTGCCCGCTATTTGTAGAATAGCGGCCGGCATGTCTACATCAGGATATTTCGGGGTTTGTAGAGCTAATGCATGTATATCCTCATGAGCATGATCGCGGATAAAGTCAAGGGTTTGTCGGGAGAGTGTCATGGGTTGGAATATTTTCTATTCGTTTATATCTTTGTTTGGCTTCTTCTCTGCTACAACGGTTGAAGTGCCACCATTCGCTGTTTAGTGCCCGGAATCCGGCATCTTTCATTACTTGCCGTAATAAAAGGCGGTTCTGATAGGCCTCTTTACTGATTCTTCCGCTTTTTACCAGTTCTACCTCATGAGTGATATGTGCCTCTATACCTAAATGGTCGACTTCTGTGCCCATGGGGAGTGCCTCTCCATTTTCATTGACGATACTGACGTCTACTGCCAAACCGTAATTATGCAATCCGCCTCCACGGCCGGGATTGGATACATAAATGCTTTTTGATGTGCCTTTTACTATATTCCACATTTTCTGCTGAACGGACATAGGTCGTGCTGCATCATATACGATCAGGGAGTATTCCGGATGTTTTTCTTTCAGAAGTCGTTGTGCACGGATGAGGGATGTCAGAGCATCGGGATGTAAGTAAGCCTCTTTCAGATCATCGTAAAGTAATTGACCGGTAAAGTTATCTGCGGTGGCATACATGAGTTTAACAATTATGCTGCTATCTGCGCTTTGCACGTCTTTTAATCCGAGTGAATCCAGATAAAGGGCGGTCCGGCTCTTGGCTATGGTGGGAGAGGGAATTTTCGTTGCAGTTATCGGGTCTTTAAGAAGGGGGACAATGCTTTCTTCCTGTACCGGTTTCTTTTCGGCACCGCAGGCTGCCATTAACGGGAAAAAGATTATGTATATCCACTTCACATTTCTCATGTTGCTAATAAATATCCATTTATTTCATTGATCCCTTTAATTTACTATTCTTAATCTTATGTTTTTATAGTCCGTACGTTGACACAATGTTCAATCAGTCAAACAATAGTGAAACGAATGTCTTAAGAGTGTATAAAAACAGCAAGAACGACGGATTTTATCAGAAAGGGATATAAAAAGAAAAAGGCTGACTCCCAACGGGATACAGCCTTTTCTTTTGTGGACCAGCCTGGGCTTGAACCAGGGACCTCCAGATTATGAGTCTGTTGCTCTAACCAACTGAGCTACAAGTCCGGGATTCAATTTCTTGAATGCGGTGACAAAAGTAGGCCTTTTCTTCGAAATATGCAAGCTTTTAGAGTAAAAAACTTCTTATTCTTCTCAATACTTCAAAACTTATAGGTGCGCTTGGGATTCTTGGGAAACCAGCCTTTTTTAACCCGCTCTT
>NZ_HF991125.1:105183-106342 GCF_000432295.1 Bacteroides sp. CAG:189 | reverse complement strand
CGCTCTTCCTGTTCGAAGACCTCTTTGATAGTCCAGAAAGAAGAAAAAGCGAATACACCCAATAGCGAAGAGACAAGAATATTGTCTACGCTTAGTGAAGCGGCTATACCACCTATCCCCAATACCAAAAAAATCCACCAGCATTTAGTACCCCAATAATATTCGGCTTTTACCACGATAGGGTGGAAAAGGCCGATTATCAAAAATGTGCAAATTCCGATCAATAGTCCTGCCAGATGATATTCATTTAAGAATTCCATTGGCTTACTTTTCTACTCGGATGGGAATTTCTTTCTTGATGCTTTGTTCCAGTGAGATAAGTGTCTCAGTGGCTACAACGCCCGGTATCTCCTGCATTTTGTTGTTCAGCAGATCCATCAGGTGTTCATTGTCGCAAGCATATAGTTTTGTCAACATGGTATACGGACCGGTAGTAAAATGACATTCTACAATTTCGGGAATTTTCTGCAATTCGGCTACCACGGATTTGTACATAGATCCTTTTTCAAGCTTGATACCGACGTATGTGCAAGTTCTGTATCCAAGTGATTTGGGATTCACATGGTAACCTGAGCCGACAATAACTCCCAGATCGATAAGGCGTTGTACGCGTTGGTGGATAGCCGCACGTGAGACACCACATTCTGCTGCCACATCTTTGAAAGGTATACGGGCGTTCTGAGAGATAATCTCGAGAATCTGCCTGTCAAGGTTGTCTATCTTTTCCATAATTTATGAGTATAATTTCCAGTTGTTATCAAATAGTAAGCAAATATAGAGATTTATTTTAATTTCTCTATATAAAAGGGATAAAAAATAGGAAATAGCAAAAAAAGAGGCGCAAATTTCTTTGCACCTCTTTCTGTTTATTAAGGGATTTTGCTTACTTTTCGATACTGAGCAATTCTACTTCGAAAATCAAAGTTGAGAACGGTTTGATCTGTCCCTGGTCTCTTGAACCGTAAGCCAGTTCTTGTGGGATGTAAAGTTCCCATTTAGAACCTACAGGCATCATAGTCAAAGCTTCTGTCCAACCTTTGATTACTTGGTTGGCACGGAAAGTAGACGGTTCTTTACGTTTGTAAGAGCTGTCGAATTCTGTTCCGTCGATCAAAGTACCTTTATAGTTTACTTTTACTTTGCAAGTGTCAGCAGGAAT
>NZ_HF991125.1:100657-105163 GCF_000432295.1 Bacteroides sp. CAG:189 | reverse complement strand
CAGCAGGAATTGCACCTTTACCTTCAGTGATTATTTTGTATTGCAGTCCGCTCGGAGTTGTCTTTACACCTTCTTTTGTTTTGTTTTCTGCAAGGAATTTTTCACCGGCAGCTTTGTTGTCGGCATATTTTTCTTCCATTGCTTTTGCTTTGATGGCTTCCATTGCAGTCTGAGTATAGGTTTGTGCCTGTTCCATAGTCATCAAACCACCTTTTTCCAATGTACCGGCGATGAAACCAGCGAGGAAGTTTTCTTTGCTGATTGTTTTTACAGAATCGTTGCCGAACAGTTCGTGGTTGATACCTTTCATCATCTGGTTGCTGATCTGCTGACCGATCTGGAGACCTGCCATGTAAGCAGTTTCTTTTTTACCGCTTTTCTTGGCACCTTCGTTTACGCCTTTGATAAATTCAGCTAAATAAGCTGTGTCAACATCCATACGGCCTACCAAGTAACCTTTCAGACCTTGAGTCTGAGCCATACCGATTGAATAAGACAATGAATCGAGTTCTGTTTTCAGATTTGCTTTAGGAGCCTGGGCTGTACATGATGCAAGGCCGGCTACGGCAGCGATGGCTGCCAGCGTTGTAATTTTCTTCATTTCGCTTTAAAAAATTTATTTGTTTAATACTTCAAGTAATTCTACTTCGAATACCAATGTGCTATGCGGGGGAATCATTTCTCCGGCACCTTGTGCGCCATAGGCCAGGTCGGAAGGAATATACAGCTTCCATTTGGAACCTTCGGGCATCAATTGTAGGGCTTCTACCCATCCCGGGATTACCTGATTGACACCGAATACAGCCGGTTGGCCGCGTTTGATGGAACTGTCGAACAGGGTTCCGTCAATCAGTGTACCCTCGTAGTGGCATTTCACTTGGTCGGTAGCTTTGGCAAGTTTGCCTTTGCCTTCGGTGATAACTTCGTATTGCAGTCCGCTCGGAAGAGTGACAATGCCTGCTCTCTTTTTATTTTCTTCCAGGAATGCTTTGCCTTGTTCGATGCTGGCGGCGTTCATTTTCTGTTCCAGTTCTTCGAAATATTTGTTCACTATTTCGCGGGCTTCCTGGTGGCTGATAGCTGTCGGATTACCTTCCAATACATCTTTGATTGCCTGAGCAAAATCTTCTACCGCGATGCCCTTGGCACCCATACCTAACAAGTTTTGGCCAATTCCGAGGCCGATTGCATAACTAAATTTATCCATATATGTTTTTGTTGAAGATTGGAGGAAGAATGTTGAATCTTTCACTCTCAATCAATTGCAAATTTACAATTGGCAAAAATACGTGTTTTATTTGAATGAACGGGCTTTTTGGAATTAAAATTTCTTATTGTCTTATAAGTTATCTACTTTTATTGCGATAATGGGGAGAAATGAATCGATTATTGTTGCCGGACCACTTAGATTATGCAGACACGGACTTTGATATTCGATTATTCTATTCTATTTTTGCTATTCATATATTAAATGAAGGAGGAGATTATGAAAAACTTGGTTGTTTTATCCGGTGCCGGAATGAGTGCGGAGAGCGGTATCAGTACTTTTCGTGATGCGGGTGGATTATGGGATAAGTATCCGGTGGAGCAGGTGGCCACTCCGGAGGGTTATGCGCGTGACCCGGAATTGGTGATTAATTTTTATAATGAACGCCGGAAACAGTTGCTGGATGTAAAGCCGAATCGCGGTCATGAATTGCTGGCCGGTCTGGAGAAATATTTTAATGTGACGGTGATTACCCAGAATGTGGATAATCTGCATGAACGTGCGGGTAGTACGCACATTGTACACCTGCACGGTGAATTGACAAAAGTTTGTTCCAGCCGTGATCCCAACAATCCTCATTATATAAAAGAACTTCAGCCGGAGGAATATGAAGTCCGGATGGGCGACCGTGCCGGTGACGGTTCGCAGTTTCGTCCGTTCATTGTATGGTTCGGCGAATCGGTACCGGAGATAGAGACGGCTATTGATTTCGTGGAGAAGGCCGACATATTCGTTATCATCGGCACATCGATGAATGTCTATCCGGCTGCCGGTCTGCTGAACTATGTGCCCCGTGGTGCTGAAGTTTACTTGATTGATCCGAAGCCGGTGGATACGCATACTTCCCGCCCGATACATGTGATTCGGAAGGGGGCTTCGGAGGGAGTAGCGGAATTGCAGAAGCTATTGGGCGTATGATTCTTTTGAATTGATTTCTGTCAAGAGCATCTTTATGTATTCTTAACAGGAAAGCGGCTTTTGAAGAAGATAATTCCTGTTGCGTCGGCACATGGTGGGAAGGGGATCGCGACAAGTAATGAAACTCATCGTCACGTGCCGTGTTATTCATCGTCACATGCCGTGTTATTTTCGGTAACTACCGTTGGGAAGATGGTTGACGACCGTGCTTAGACGCCCTTTTTACGTTATTTGAAAAAGAAAGGAGAGGGCTGCTGCTCTCTCCTTGTATCGGGTGGATTAACTGAATCTAATTCATGATTACTTTCGCAAAGATACGATAATAAAACCCGGAAGCCAAGTAAAGGCCGTTTTATTTCTTGATGATTGCACGAAATATAAACCAGATATGATGGAGAACGGTACTGGCTGTTCCATAGTGGTGTGCCATAATACGGAAGCGTTCGCGAAGCGATGCTTTGTGGTTCCGGGTGGTCATTCCCTCGTCCAGATAGTCGATAAGTATCAAGTGGGTATTATGCAAGGTCCGTGCTTTCTTCATTACACGGATACACCAGTCGAAATCGGCGGAAAAGCGGTACTGCAAGTCATAAGGTTCTACCACTGTATGCCGTGCAAGAAAAGCCTGATGACATACGAGCATTCCTTGTTTGAAACTCTTCCATGTCAGTTTTTCCGGAGCGGAAAGGCGGCGCATGTGCAGGAAGTGGCGGTCCTTATCTACAATCGCGGTTTCACCGTACAGCACGTCCGGCAGTTCGCTTCCGTTGATCGAGTGTACCATTTGTTGCAAAGTGTCATCTTCATGGAAACTGTCGCCTGCATTGAGGAAGCAGAGATAATCTCCCGTGGCGAGTGAAATCCCCTTGTTCATTGCATCATACAATCCTTTGTCGGGTTCGCTGATAATCTTATGGATTCGTTCCCGATACCGGTTTGCGATAGCCATTGTATGGTCTCTCGATGCACCGTCCACAAGGATATATTCCACGTGATGGTACGTTTGTGAGATGACACTTTGTATGGTATCCTCTAATACTTCCCCGGCATTGTAGGTTACGGTGATAACCGATATTTTGGGCGTATGGCGGTTGCTATGCATATCTCCCCGTGATTTTATTGTAAACCTCGATGTATCTTTTGGCTATATAGCTTTCCGAATAGCTGGAGACGGCTTTCCGGCAGGCCTGTTCTGACAGAACCGGGTATTCCGATTCTTCCAATGCCCAATAAATGCCATTGGCAAAGTCTGCAGACGATTTGTATTGTGCCACGTACCCATTGTGCAGATGATCTATCATTTCCGGTATCCCCCCTACATTAAAACCTACACACGGAATGCCGCACGCCATTGCTTCCATAATCGTATTCGGCAGGTTTTCTTCCAGAGAAGGGGTCACAAACAAGTCGACGGCATTGTATATATTCACTAAGTCGTGTTCATTGCTGACGTATTCGAGGGCATAAACAGGGAAAGGAAGCAGGTGGGACAGTTGTTGCGACTGGTTGCCAAATGCTACGACTCCTAATGATGCTTTCAGCTCCGGATGTTTCTCGGCGAGCAATTTGCACGATTCGATCAGGTAGTCTATCCCCTTGCGCTTGTCGGTGATCTTGACAGAACCGAACAGGATCAGTTTTCCTTCCTGTGGCAGTTTGCAATGTGCACGGGCTTCTTTCTTGTTGCGTGGTTTGAAGAGGTTGGTGTTGATCGGGTTGGGAATGCTTATGACGGTCTGGTTGCGTAACAAGGCGCTGCTTTTTGCCCTTTCTTCCAACCAATGGCTACAAGTGACAAATGTAATGGGAGCTTGTTGGTAAAGCGCCTTTTTTTTGTTGAATATCCGGGTGGACAGATCTTTCTTGCCGCCTCCGGTGTATAGAAACTGGCAGTGATGGCATTCTTGCTGATAGTGGGTGCATTCACGGGCGTGGTGGCAGATACCGGTAGAAGGCCACATGTCGTGCATGGTCCATACCACCGGTTTGCCCGATTCCAATATCCGGTGTATGTCTTTCAGTGAGAGCATTCCCTGGTTGATCCAGTGTAAATGGATGATATCTGCCTGTGTAAACTCGGGCAGAGTGGTGATATCCGTTCCGGTATTGGCTATATCTACTGCAAAAAGATTGTTTTTTCGGAAATGATTGGCTTTCCAGATGACGATACGTTCCCACATAAATTTCCATACTGTCAGCCAGTTGCGTTCAAGGCGAACGACGCTTATTTGATTGGTTTGTTTGTCACGTACCAGCATTTTCGCTTTAATCCCGTTATTCTTCAGGGATTCCATAAGCCGGCTGGGGGACACGGCTGTCCC
>NZ_HF991125.1:82247-100652 GCF_000432295.1 Bacteroides sp. CAG:189 | reverse complement strand
CCCAAACGCAGGCTGCCCCCCACCGCCGCCCCGCCGATACGTTCGGATGTATTAATGATCAATACTCTCATGTGCCTGAATGTTTTGGCAAAAGTAGCGGTTTTCTGTGAGAATTCGTATAAAGTCGTGGATTATTTGTACTTTTGCGGCACTATATTAAATAGGTTTTGACATGAAAAAAGTTCTGTTTTTGGGCTTGGGTTATATTGGCCTTCCTACGGCGGCAGTTGCTGCAACCCACGGTTATCAGGTGATTGGAGTAGACGTAAATCCGGTGGTGGTAGATACCATCAATCAAGGGCGGATACATATCGTGGAGCCCGATTTGGCCAAAGTAGTGAAGGAAGCGGTTTGCAACGGCGCCCTCCGGGCAACGACGAAACCCGAGCAGGCGGATGCTTTCTTTGTGGTAGTGCCTACCCCTTTCAAGCAGAACCACCGGGCGGATATCACGTATGTGGAGTCCGCGACGCGTTCGGTAATTCCTTTTCTTAAGGAGGGAGATTTGTTTGTCATCGAGTCTACCTCCCCGGTGTTTACTACCGAACGGATGGCGGAGGTCATCTATAAGGAACGTCCGGAACTGAAAGATAAACTGTACATAGCCTATTGTCCCGAACGGGTGTTGCCCGGAAACACGCTTTACGAGTTGGTGCACAACGACCGGGTGATCGGTGGTATCAATCCGGAATCTACCGGGAAAGCAATCGAATTTTATTCCGCTTTTGTGAAGGGAACACTCCACCGAACTAATGCCCGCACGGCCGAGATGTGCAAGCTGACCGAGAACTCTTCGCGCGACTCCCAGATTGCTTTTGCCAATGAACTTTCCATGATCTGCGACAAGGCGGGCGTAAATGTATGGGAGCTGATAGAACTGGCCAATAAGCATCCACGTGTCAATATCCTGCAACCGGGATGTGGAGTGGGCGGACACTGTATTGCGGTGGACCCCTGGTTCATCGTTTCCGATTATCCGGAACAGGCGCAGCTCATCAAGCGTGCCCGCGAAACAAACGATTACAAGGCGGACTGGTGTGCCAACAAGGTGATGGAGGCCTGCCAGGCCTTTGTGGAAAAGAACGACCGGGAACCGGTGGTGGCTTGCATGGGGTTAGCTTTCAAACCCAACATCGACGACCTGCGGGAATCCCCTGCCAAATATATCGCTTCCCGTATCATCTCCGAATCGAGAGCGGATGTGCTGATTGTGGAGCCGAATATTACTTCGCACCCCAGCTTCCACCTCACCGATTACCGGGAAGCATATGCGAAAGCTGATGTTGTGGTGTGGCTTGTTCGCCACGCTCCTTTTGTGGAGATGCCGCGTGCAAAGGATAAATTGGAGTTGGACTTCTGCGGGGTAAGAAAGTAAAGATGAAGAAAATTCTATTAGTGTTCGGTACTCGCCCCGAAGCCATCAAGATGGCACCGTTGGTGAAAGAGTTTCAGAAGGATACAGAGCATTTCGAAACAAAAGTATGTGTAACGGCACAGCATCGGCAGATGCTCGACCAAGTGTTGGAAGTGTTTGGCATTACGCCCGATTATGACCTGAACATCATGGCTCCCAATCAGGACTTATACGACATTACCTCGAAAGTGCTGTTAGGGCTGCGGGACGTATTGCAGGATTTTGCGCCCGATGTGGTGCTGGTGCACGGCGATACTACCACCTCGATGGCGGCTTCATTGGCTGCCTTCTACCGGCAGATTGCAGTGGCGCATGTGGAAGCGGGGCTGCGCACATACGACATGCTGTCGCCTTGGCCCGAGGAGATGAACCGCCAGGTGACGGACCGCATCTGCACGTATTATTTTGCGCCTACCGGGCAATCCCGGCAGAATCTTCTGCGGGAGAACATAGAAGAGAAGAAAATCTTCGTTACCGGCAATACGGTGATAGACGCTTTGCTGATGGCGGTCGACATCATTGCTACGAAGACGGGGATGGAAGAACAGATACATAAGGAGATCCAAGAGAAAGGTTACACTGTGGGCGAACGTGATTATATCCTCGTTACCGGCCACCGCCGTGAGAATTTCGGCGAAGGGTTCCTGCACATCTGTAAGGCTATCAGGGAGTTGGCTTCGCAGTATCCCGATATAGATATCGTCTACCCTGTGCATCTGAACCCGAATGTGCAGAAACCGGTTTATGAGCTGTTGTCCGGACTGGATAACGTTTTTCTGATCTCTCCGTTGGACTACCTGCCTTTTATTTATGCCATGCAGCACTCCATCTTGTTGCTGACCGATAGCGGGGGTGTACAGGAAGAGGCGCCTTCGTTGGGTAAACCGGTGCTTGTGATGCGCAACACCACCGAACGGCCCGAAGCGGTGGAAGCTGGAACAGTGAAACTGGTGGGCACGGATGCCGAGACCATTGTGGGCAACGTAGTGGAATTGTTGCGTAACAAAGAACTTTACAAGCGTATGTCCGAGACGCACAATCCTTACGGTGATGGTCAGGCTTGCGAAAGAATCGTGAACGCTCTCAAGTAGCGTGCACTGACTGTTTCGATATTTATCTTTTCACGAATGATCCGTTCGGATTCTTTTCCCATCTTTTTGCATAGTGCAGGAGAAGAGAACAATTCGCTGATCTTTTCGGCCAGACTGTCCGCATCACCCTCTTTGAAAAAGAAGCCGTTCTTGCCATCGATCACCAGGTCACGTTCTGTGCCGTCACATACCGAGCAGAGCACCGGCATGCCGTAGGTCATGGCGTCGTTGATGGAAAGTCCGCCCATACCGGCCAGTACATATACGGTAGATTCGTTCATGTAAGCACCCAGCTTTTCCGGGTCGTAGACTGCGCCGATGAACCGGATGGAATCTGTCAACCCCGATTCGGCTGCTTGTTGTTTCAGATGTTTTAGTTCCGGTCCGTCGCCGACAATCACCAACTCGGCATCGGGGAAAGAGTGGATCGTCCGGTGGAAAGCGTTGATCAGTAAATCCACCCGTTTCCATTTCACTAAGCGTCCGATGTGTAGAAGCCGCCTTTCGGAGGGCGGGAGCAACGGGGTGGAGTTTACTACGGTTTCTTTTTCTTTCAATAAGGCTTCCGTATCTGTGGAGTTGTATGTGACGTGTATCTGTTCTCTTTTTACTCCGTAAGAGGGGAGGATCTCGTAGGCCACTGTAGAGTAGTTCAATGTTCCTGCCGTCCGGGCGTAGCAGTATTTACGAATCCGGGCTGTGAACCATTGTTTCAGATAGAACCCTGGACCGGTGCTAAGCAGGCGCATATTCTCGTCGTACATCGGGTTGGCACGGAAGTATTCTTTTATTTTTCCATAGGGTGGGGTTTGGAAGGGGATCTCCCGGATTACCAGTTGGGTGTTGCACTCTTTCATTACCCGCCGGAGCTTGGGCTGAAAGAATATTTGCAGGAAGTAGGGCCAGCCCATGACAAGTATGTCGGGCTTTTCTTTGCGTACGATGTCCGGCAATGCGGGATAAGCGCTTTTGCCGTAGAACATCTTTTTCTCCTCTGTCGTGAGGTGCTTATAGGTACCGCCTTCCACCATTTTTACTCCCTTGCCGATGGTGGCGTTTCCTTTTTGGGGAGTGACTACGGTGATTTCTACTCCTTTAGTGCACAGCTTGTTGAGCATGGCGCTGAGGTAATGCGGTATTCCTCCGAAGGTATAAAGTACTTTCATTATTGTAGATAATTAGCGTTTCTCAGTTTGCTTTGTTTCCGGAACTTTCTGACTTCGGCAGTTCGTTTCAGCAATCGTGTAGTTATGATGACGTATGTACCAGCCGTTTTTGCTTTTCCTTTGACAAGAGCTATTAAGGATTTTTTGACACATGCCAGTACGCTGTAGCCAAATGCTTTCTTAAAAGAATAATTAATATTGGCATATTCCGTCAGATGGTAGATTTGTTCGGAACGTAGGAAGACCTCATGGCTGATTGTCCTGTTTTCACGGTCGTGGCAACCGAATACTTTAGGGGAATAGCCGATGAGATAACCGTGATGTTTGATGCGATTAGCGTAGTCCACATCTTCGCCGTAATGATAGAAAAGTGGAGAAAAACCACCTACGGTTCGCAACACATTGCACGGAATCATCCAGAAAGCGGCATTGACGAAAGGCAGAGGGATGAGTCCGGACTGTCCGTTTGTTTCTTGCCGGATTTTCAGTTCTTGCTTTTTCACCTCTTCCAGATTGCTGAGATTGGAGTAACCGGCAAAGCCTTGTTCCAACTTCTCTCCCGAACCGGTCAGATGTATGGGCGAGAGAATGCCGTAACGGGGATGGCTCCGACTTAGTTCACTCAGTTCTCCAAGTACTTTGGCATCGATCCAGGCGTCTTGGTTCAAGAGGAAAACAGCATCGTATCCTTCTTTTAGGGCGATTTTCATGCCGATGTTGTTGGCGCGTCCGAAACCGAGATTCTCTTTGCTCTTGATAAGGCGGACTTCGGGATAACGGCTCTCGATGAGTGAAACGGTACGGTCTTGCGAAGCATTGTCTATCACAACGACATCCGCTTGCTGCTCGGATTGGCGAAGGCTGTTCAGGCAACGGTCTATCCAGCGTTCAAAGTTATAGGATACGATGATGACTAATATTTTCATGAAATTTCCTGTTTTCGTTCTGTTTCAATGGTTTTAACGAGAGAGTCCGATGCACCGCTTACCACTTTCCGGCAAAACATCTTGCCGGATTGTTGCAGTGCGCTCCAATCTTCCAAAGTCAGCACTTTGATGGATTTCCCATATATAATATAATGTAGGGGTGTCAGGGCAGAGAGTCCTGTATATCCTCCTTCAACGGATAATGCGCGGGCGGCAAAGGGAGAATTGAATACAAGCGTCTGTATGCACAATTCGCTGGGTACGAAACTTGTTTTGAAATAACGTACCAACTCTTTTTCGGTACAAAGTTTTTCATAAACATATTGTGCGCAAGGCAGGGTGATACCCCAATAATCCGAGCCGCAATATATGTCACTTTCCTTATTGCCTATCCGTACGATAGGGGCTTTTCGTATGGGAAGCCACTTCATCAGGTGGCGTGATGCCACAATAAATTTATTCTTTAGCCAAAGATTCTCCCATTTCAGGTCGCGGAAAAAGTGATAGTACACTATTTTGGCGATTTGCCGTTTGTCGGCGGAGCGGGTCAGGTTCATTCCCATGATAAATTCCGTATCCCGATGTTCTTCAAAATACCGGTGGATTTTTCTGTTCGGCCATAAAGGGTAGTCTTGACCGCTTAAGCATACGATACGCGTATACTCTATGCCACTGTGTAGTACGGCAGCTAACAGCTCCTTCTGATATTCCACTTGTTCCCAGCCTCCCCAGCTCACCCAATGGCTTTGTACAAAGGTGACCTTGCCTTCCGGCAACAGTTCTTTGAACGGACGGCTGTCTGCTTTCCGGTCAATATGTACGTAGAAATCAGCATCTTCATCCAATGCTTTAATGAGACGCGACAGATGCGGAGCATCTTTGTATGCTGAAATAATATAGGCGATCCGGTTCATTTCTTTTGTTTTTGAAGGATGGACTGATTGATGTCGTATAGATCCCGATGAGTACCTAAGGCATATAGAGTGGCCAACAGCGCTGTATACAGCTTCTTTTGAAAAGGAAATATGCGCATGGCGATGAAGAATTCTCTTATAGCCAGCCTGTAGCGGTGCGCAAAGAAAGCGCCTACCATTCTTCCCTTGTGCCAGGAAGAAACGTAACGGCGTACTCCTTTTCTGTGGGCGGCAGTGCGGAGCAGTTCGTCGAACATCTGGTCGATCGGATTGTGCCACAGTATGGGACGTATCTTTTTCCCTTCGCTCGGATTGAGGTAGTAAATGGAAGTGGGATGCTTGGAGTAAGCAATGTCACAAGTAGCGTGCAGCCGTGCCAGTGTGATGATATCCTCTCCGGCAGGGATACCGGTGGGAAATCCGCCGAAGGCTTCTATGCTCTGTTTCCGTACGGCATATGAACTCATGTGCAGGGGTGGATTGACGCCCGATGCCATCTCAAAGTAATTGTCAAGAATCGTATCCGTCCCGTCGAAGGCGAACCGGTCGGGTAGTACAGGGAGAAACGGTTTTTTGCCGGGGCGGCAGAAATAATAAGAAGTTCCGAATACTCCGCATCGGGGATATTTCTTTATCAGGCCGGCAATAATTTCCAGGTGATTGTCCGTCCATTGGTCGTCTGCATCCAGAAAAGCTACATATTCATATCGTGACTCGGAAATACCCTTGTTGCGGGCAGCCGATACTCCGGCGTTGGCTTGGCTGATGAGGCGTACCAACGGATAGTTTTTTTGCATTACCAGAGCAGCCCCATTGTCTGTAGAGCCGTCATCGATCACTAATATTTCTGCCGGAAGTACGGTTTGTGCCAATACCGAGTGGATGGAACGCTCTATATAGGCCGCTCCGTTATATAGCGGTATCACGACACTGATAGCGGCATGTGCCGGTTTTCCGCATTCTGTTTGGTTATTATTCCTTTCTTCCTGCTTCATATTATTTCTTTTTCCCAAGCAGTTTTTTGCCGATGAACTGAAGGCTTTCTTTGAAAATGGAGACACGGCTTCCCCACATCAGCAAGCAATAAAGTGCGGCACTGATTCCTATTTTGGCGGCAAACAAGAGATATAAGTTAGAAACTCCGCATGTCACATACCAGGTGATTGCCATTGTTGCCGATGCGATGATGGCAAACGGGAGTATGTCCTTCAGTGCCATCCAAAAGCTTAAGCGTATTTCTCTCCAGACAAAATACTGCCATACGGGTAACCAGAGAATATTGAGACAGACAAAACATTGTATCATCACGGCAATACCGTAAGGATAGCTCACAAGCATTGCAGTTAGTTGCAGCAGGCTCAATACGATGGTGTTCCACATGTAAATGTTGGATTTTCCCTTACTGATGACCAGATTGGAATACAGGGTGATGATGGGCATGAATGCCCCCCAGATACAGAGCATTTGCAGCATAGGGACACAAGGAAGCCATTTTTCCGTAATGGTGATAACGATAAATTCGCGGGCTATGAATGCCAGTCCCAACATGGCCGGAAAGGATAGGAATGCGGTAAAACGGAGCATTTTCCGCAGGACGCCCAACTGGCGTGCCGGGTCATTGGAGACTTCTGTCAGGACGGGTTGTGCTACGCTGCTTACCGTACCGCTGATGAAAGAGTATCCCATAGTGTTCCATTTGTTGGACTGGGTGTAGTAGCCCACTTCCTGTTCCGTGAAGAAACGGCCTAACAGGGTAGACAGAATGTTATTATTGGCTTGTGTAAAGATGTTGGTCACCAATATTTTGCTGCTGAAGCCGAACATCGATTTCAGTGGACGGAAGTTAATGTGAAAGGTCGGTCTCCACGGAGAGAAGTACCAGAATGAGAGATTCACGACAGTGATAAATGTCAGGGTTTGTGTGGCTATGCCCCAATAAGACATTCCGTTGTATGCCATGAGGACGCCTACCGTCCCCGACAACAGCAATGCGGGTATCTGTGCCATTGTCTTCTGTTTTACCATCAGGTTCCGGAACAGATAAGCGTTGTGGGCTGTTGCCGTACTGGATATTAGGAAACCGAGAAAAACATAACGTGCCAGCGGTGTGAGATCGGGGTTATTGTAAAAGTCGGCAATGAATGGGGCACAGAAAAAGAGAAGGATGTATATTCCGACTCCCGTGAGTGTGCTGAACCAGAATACGGCATTATAGTCTTCGTGGCTCACTTTCTGTTTATTGGCCAGTGCCACGGTAAACCCGCTTTCCTGCAACGTGCCGGCTATGGCGGAGAAAATAGCGAGCATGCCTATCATGCCATAGTCGGAAGCATCCAATAAACGGGCAAGGACTATTCCGAAGCCCAGATTCAACAACTGCTGTGCGCCGTTGCTGAACCCTCCCCAGAATAGTCCTTTCGCTGTTTTCTCTTTTAGTGATGATTCCCCCATGATAGTACGTCTGCTTTTTTGTTGGAATATCCGTTTGAGACGCTTTACCGCTTATTTTACTTCGCTGCCGGGCTTCACTTCTTTCAATAGCGAAGTGACGGCCAGCGAGCCATCGTAATTTTCGGCAGAAAGAATCATGCCTTCACTTACCAGTCCGTTTTTGAACTGGCGCGGAGCCAGATTGGCGATGAACAACACCTGCTTACCTACCAATTCTTCCGGTTGATAATGCTGGGCGATACCGCTAACGATCGTACGGTTTTCTAAGCCGTCGGCGATCTTGAATTTCAGTAACTTCTTCATCTTGGGCACCATCTCGCATTCCAATACTGTACCTACGCGGATATCCAATTTTTCAAAATCATCGAATGAGATGACCGGCTTGATCGGGTTGGCTTTGTAATTGGAGGCCTCATTTGCTTTTTTGGTTGCGAGCAATTTGTCTACCTGCGCTTGGATGACATCGTCTTCTATCTTTTCGAACAGTAATTCGGGAGTTCCTAATTGATGTCCGGTAGGAAGCAAGTCTGTTTGTCCCAATTCTGCCCAATCGAAATTGTCCATGTTCAGCATCTTGCGAAGTTTGTCGCTGCTGAATGGCAGGAACGGTTCGAAAGCGATGGCAAGGTTGGCAACTAACTGTAAGGAGATATTCAGAATGGTAGCAACGCGTGTCATGTCGGTCTTTGCAAGTTTCCACGGTTCGGTATCTGCCAGATACTTGTTTCCGATGCGAGCCAGATTCATTGCTTCTTTCTGGGCATCACGGAACTTGAATACATCGAGCAACTTTTCTACTTCTGCCTTTACATCGGCAAATTCTTTCAGTGTTTCGCGGTCATAGTCCGTCAGCTCTCCCGCGGCAGGGACTACACTGTCAAAGTATTTTTTTGTAAGCTGCAGAGCCCGGTTTACGAAGTTGCCATACACGGCCACCAATTCGTTGTTATTGCGTGCCTGGAAGTCTTTCCATGTGAAATCGTTATCTTTGGTTTCCGGTGCATTGGCGGTCAGTACATAGCGGAGCACGTCCTGCTTGCCGGGGAAGTCTTCCAGATATTCATGCAACCATACGGCCCAATTGCGCGAAGTGGAAATCTTATCGCCTTCAAGGTTGAGGAATTCGTTGCTCGGCACGTTGTCCGGCAGAATGTAACTGCCTTCGGCTTTCAGCATGGCCGGGAACACGATACAGTGGAATACGATGTTGTCTTTTCCGATAAAATGGATAAGACGCGTTTCAGGATCTTTCCACCAAGTTTCCCAAGTGTCGGGCAATAACTCTTTCGTGTTGGAGATATAGCCGATAGGAGCGTCGAACCATACATAGAGAACTTTCCCTTCGGCACCTTCTACCGGAACAGGAATCCCCCAGTCGAGGTCGCGGCTTACGGCACGTGGTTGCAGCCCCATGTCGAGCCAGCTTTTGCATTGTCCGTATACGTTAGGACGCCATTCCTTATGATCTTCCAGAATCCATTGGCGCAGCCATGTTTCATGCTTATCCAACGGGAGATACCAGTGGGTGGTTTCTTTCATCACCGGTTTGCTGCCACTGATGGCACTCTTCGGATTGATAAGGTCTGTCGGTGAAAGGGAAGTTCCGCACTTTTCGCATTGGTCGCCGTAAGCTCCTTCCGAATGGCAGTGCGGGCATTCGCCTGTGATATAGCGGTCGGCAAGGAACTGGTGCGCTTCTTCATCGTAGTATTGCTCTGACGTTTTTTCGATAAATTCTCCTTTATCATACAACTTCCTGAAGAAGTCTGAGGCCAGTGCATGGTGCGTTTTTGAGGAAGTACGGCTGTATACGTCGAATGAGATGCCGAACTCTTCAAAAGATTTCTTTATGAGGAAATGATAACGGTCTACTACATCTTGTGGAGTGATACCTTCTTTCTTGGCACGGATTGTGATAGGCACACCGTGTTCATCCGAACCGCCGATAAAGAGTACGTCTTCTTTTTTCAATCTCAGATAACGGACATAGATATCTGCCGGCACGTATACACCTGCCAGATGTCCGATATGAACAGGCCCGTTGGCATATGGCAGAGCCGAGGTCACTGTGGTTCTTTTAAAGTTCTTTTCCATTGATATAGGGATTATTTTTATGATTCTCTTATCATTAATAGCCCACAAAGGTAGGGAAATTCTTTTTTATTTCTTGTTTTTGCTGATAATAGAAATGTATTTAATACGTTTTTACTCTTCCGGGATACGAAATTCTTTTTGTGATCGTGATCAGGGAGTCAAATCGATGAAATAATGCCAGAGGAAAATAGTATCATTGGATATGTTTCTTTTATGGCAGGATGCAAACTTTTCGACGGATCCAAGCAATGAGACTTTGGCTAATTGTTCATCTTCTGTCCAATCTATGGACTCGTTTATGCTGTTTTGCGATTGATAAATCACCCAACCATTTACTTTTGAAAACCACTCTTCAATGGTTCGGCTTTGCACATACGCAAACATTCCGCACTCTTTGAGATGCTTTGAATGTTCTCCTTTTTTGAAACGTTCTATTCCGCCTCGTTCTCCATAAACGTATTCTTGATTGTTGGATGTCTCAGAGAAACGTTTAGCCTCAAACTCCATTATCGGAATAACCTTTGAATTTCTGGTATTGATATATACACCGATATCCGTTTCTCTTGTAGAGCTTGCTTGTGGCGGGTTTTTACTGAATTCATATGGCAGATACCCTCCGTTTTCACAATTACATAAGTTGAAATGGCGGACTAAAAGGTTGCTAATCCAATTTTCCCTGACAGAATCTTTATTTTGATTATAGTAGTGTGGAAAATCTGCTATGTGATTGTCAATGAATGATACAATTTGTTCTACTTCGTGTTTGGGAGGAACTGATAAATCATTCGGTTGTGGCAATTGATATGAAGGCAAACTATCTTTGAACATTTTAGTAACGGGCTTTTATATAGTCTGCAAACACTTCATCGGCATCACGTAAGGCAATAGACGGAAGCCAATAGCGTAATTGCTTCGGTTTTATTAATATAATAGTATTTTTACCATACACTTTCATTATTTTCTGAATATGTGTGTGTGGGCGTTTGATATTTTTTTGAGGAATGACATTTTGTATATACTGTTCTAAATTGAAAACTTGTTCTTCTGATACAGTAAGCAACTCTTTGCCGTACTCAAAATGTATGGCAATGTAGTTTTCGGTATTTAATATTTTATAAGGTTGGAATTTTCCGTTATCAATTTGATAAACACTATTGAGCGTTTTACAAAAAACAGATGCGAATTTGGTTATGTCTGCATTTAGAACCGCTATTTCTTCTGTTTTTCTTTTATCAGCAATTTCTTCTATGATGATCTTTTCTGCCTCAGAGAATATGATATCGTTTTTGTTATGCGAATACGGAATCCTCATAATATCATCTTTGTTGATTGAAGTGGCTTTTCCAATCATGGCTCTTCCACTCGTTGCCAGAATATAGCTTCTTAGTAAACTATTGTTTTCTCTTAAATAATCATATAATGCGGATAACTCTGATTTATCATCTTGAGGCGCATGAATACCGATTATGCCGAATGGAAAAGTCAGGTATTTTTCCGAATAAGCAATTGGAATTCCTTGGTTGCCTGTTATCACTCTTATCAGAATATGCGGCCCTTCATAAATTTTCTTTTTTGTTTTTCTGGGTCTTTCGAAACGTTGAATCAGACATTCGTGGATTTGTTTTTCATCAATGCCGTTTTCGGTTAACGCTTCTACGGGGATAGTCTCTTTTCCGGTTATAAAATCGGCTTTATTGGATTTGTCGCCAATGATATATCCGATACCCACACACCAACCCTCTTTTCTTTCTTTTTCTTTTAAAAATTCTTTTAGAGTGGGCAAAGTGGACAATCTTTCAATGAGAGATGTAATTCGGCCTCCTCCTAATAAATGTGCTTTCCATGTGTATGGCTTAAAAATAGCATCATTTTTAGACATGAAGTGGAAATCGTAATAATCAAACTCTAAAAAAAGTTTATTTGCATTTGAGAAGGTACGATTGGCTATCAGATGTAAAACAGGTTCTGAGTCCGGTCTTGATTTCTGTAAAAACACAGCTGCTGTTGACACGTTCTTTTTACCCCATAGTTTATCTGCCAGTTTGGTGAAATCAATAACTTGCAATAAATTGTATGTAGAAAAGACGTCTTCCTTGAATTTTAAGTCTTTTTGATACAATAACGGTCCGGATGGTTGAATCATAGAAAGTATTCCTCCCGCTTTTAGAAGTTTCATAGATTGTACTAAGAAGTGTAGTGCGGGATTTTCGTCCGGTATATCTATTTCTGTTTTATAACCAAACTGTTTTTCTAACTTTTTAAAATATTCCTTTCTGGCAGGTTCTTTATCATTTACAAACGGCAAGTTGAAAGGTGGATTTCCAATCACCAATGAAAAGTCATTGGGTGGATTTTCCGTTACATATTTAAAGAAGTTCTTTGTGATGATATTATTGTTCAGATCAGGAAATTTCAACTCTCCCCATGTCGGAGAATCCAGATTTACTTCATCTAAGATTGCAAGGGCCAGGCTGAAAATAGACAAACGAATGGCATCTTGCTCAATATCTACTCCATGAATGCTCTTTAATAATAAGTCTTTTAATACCGGTAGCGACGGTTTCTCCAGTTTGCCTGTTTTTTGCCATTGTTCATACCGCCACCATTGAACGATGCGTTTGTAGGCTTTAACCAAGAATATTCCGGAGCCACAACTTACATCGATCAGTTTAAAATCTTTTTGAGGAGATTGCAGAGGCATGCATTCGTCCACTAAAGTGGAGACGATCATTTCGGGTGTGTAAACGATGTCCTTGCTATCGGTCAATAGCTCTTCATATACAGAACTGATTACTTCTACCGGCAGGTGTGAGAATGAATATAGCCGCCAGAAAACATATTGATTGTTTTCTATATTGGCATCTAAATAGTTTGCCAGGTATTTGATTTCTGTTTTTCTAATGGATGTTCTCTCCTTTACTTCTTTTTCCTTGTCCCATTGAAATATCTTCCCATTGAAATCAGAAGCTAATTTATCTAATAAGTCAAGAAGTTTGCCTTGACGGATAACATCACAAAATCCGTTGCATTGGAAATGTTTTTGAAAGTAAGTACTTGCAAAGTACCCGCTCTGTGAATCTTCGTCCCGTTCTTCCAGATATTTTATAAGAAGACATTGAACCAGCAATTTTAAGGCTACGTGCTTGTCCAAACCGGATTCTTTTTGAAAACTGGCATATACCTCTTTAAGGCCACGGATTAAATCTTTTGTCGCCGATTGTTCAAATTGAAAATGATTTTTGTTTATTTCCTCTTCCCAAAATAGGCCATTATCAAAGCTTTGCGCATTAAAATTTCTAATGGCTTCTCCTGTTTTTATGATTATCTCTTGTGCATAATTTACCCTGTTGTAATCGGGTTTTTCTCTTGCGTCGAAAAAGCTCACAGATGACTTCTCGATGATGATGTATACAGGTACCTGATAACCATTCCACATATTTCTGTGTATGCGGTTTTTTTCTTGAGAGCTTAACGGTTTTAGGGTATAGTCAAAGATATATAGCTGTGGCACGGCGGCTCTGCTATCTTGGAAATAGCGGAAATACACAGCATCTGCACCGAATTTATTTTTTGCGGTTTCTAAGGCGAAAAGAATGTCTGGTGCGGATATGGCTTTTGAAAGACTTTCATAGTTTTGAGTCAATAACACTCCACTGGTTCCTTTTTCAGAAATAAAGGAAAAGTTGAGTTCTTGAATTTTTCTTTCAAAGTGGGCTATTGGCATACAAATTCTAATGTCTAAACTCTATTTTTCGGTAAAGATACTATTTTTCGGTATTGTTTTAAAATCATCGGACTTAAAACATGATATTTTTGTTGTATTACCGTTCTTTAAGAACTTGTCAATGAGAAAATCGTATGTCTGATTTTAACATTGTTAATTCCGTTTTGCGGCATATTGTTTCTTCTGTTGCAAAACATTAATTCTTTGCCTGTAAAGATACGTATTCTTGTTGACAAAAAATTGTATTTAACACAGTATTAAATACGTATTCTTGCAGGCTAAGAATATAGATTCATTTACTTAGGAGATGAACAGTTAATGATTTGATATACAATGAACAATAGCATTTGTGACTACTTCCTTGTATCGGGCGGCCCTCATTGACTCGAAAAACGCTTCCTCCCTGTACTTGTCAAATTAACAACTTCAGTGCTACCCGGTCATCGTTTAATCATTACTGAAAAGAAACCCGTCATTGACAAATACATGCCGATGACGGGTTTCTTTTCAGTAATGGTTTCAGTAATGGTTGGCTTTCTGTTTGAGGCTCAATGATGATTTTATTGTTTCACAATCACTTTTTGTCCTTCAAGGAAGTAGACGCCCTCATCAAGGTCGGTCACCTGATTGATTCCTTCATTCACTTCTGCATTACGGAGCAACATGCCGTTTACACCATAAATTTCGATGGTACGTGTACAGTCCGATTCGATGTAAAGGATACCGTTTCGGCTGTATGCTTTCACGTTATCGATGGTTTCGCCCAGCGTTATGCGTATGTCGGTGGCACCACCGCCATTGTCACCGATACTGAACATGAGCGGCGCATTGAGCGACCCCGGTTTGTCTGTAACGTAAGCTTCGAACGGCTTTACGTCACGGCGATAACGTTCGAATACGCTACCGGTTGTCTCTTCCGTGTTGTATGGATCGATGTTCAGGGCATATACCTCCTGTGATTGTTCGACTGCTGTAAGCGTCGGGACAAAATTGAATTTCGGTCCTTCTACGATTGGCAGAACTTCGGGTGTGACAGGTATCCGGTAATCTTCGGCTATGAATTGCACCTCTCCGGTGATGTTATATTGCTCGTCATATTCCCGGTTGTTCGGCATGGCGATAATGTAAGGGGTATGTGCTTTTATCTGCTGACACGACTGGAATCCGTTTTCTCCCAGTTCGCGTAGCCAGAAACGGCGTGTACTTGCTCCTTCTGCGCCGAACGGCAGGAGCTCGGTACTTTTTGACTCGAACCATATGCGGCTGACATCGAATGGCAGTGTGATTGACTCCCATCCCTTGGACACGTTGCCACGTCCGGTTTCCAGACTGAACGTCTTGCGGAATATGGCTTTCTTCGCTTCAAATGCTTTCCAGCAATGGAACGGATATTTATCTGCTATTTCAATGTTCTCGGCCACCCCGTCGCGAATCACATTATACCATTTTTGAGGAACCTCTGTCTGTGCGGTGACATACATCAGGCAGTTTTTGGCATAACTGTTGAAAGCATCGTTTTCGATACGTGTTTTACTGTTCCATGTGATGGACATCAGGTTGGGGTTGGCATTGAAAGCAAAGGGTTCAACGGTGACTACTCCACTGCCTACGCTTACCGTACGCAGATTTTCACAATTACTGAAAGCATTGAGCCGTATGGTTTTTACTTTGTCGGGGATGACGATGTCCTTTACCTGTGTGCTTTTATAGAACGCATTCTTTCCGATGGTTTCCAGATTGTTCCCGAAACTGATGCTCCTTAATGAGTTCTCTTTATTTTCGGCACTAAATGCATAGGCGCCGATTGTGCGCAGACTGTTCGGCAATGCCACCCTGTTGATATTCGTTGAGTTGACAAAAGCGTAGTCGGCGATAGAGTCCATGCCTTCGGCGAAGGTCACATCGGTCAGTGTACTGCAATTGGCAAAGGCATAGGCGCCTATGGTTTTGGCGGGTATATGGATGCTTGCCAGCTTCGGGCAGTTGGAGAAGGCCCGTGTGCCAATGGAGTCGGTGGAAGCAAGAGTGACTTGTTCCAGTGCCGGGCAGTTGTAGAATGCTTCTGTTGCAATGTTCTTTTCGCCGCCTTCTTTCATGATGACGGTGGTTAATTTCGGGCTGGCTTGGAAAGCCTGTTTGCCGATCGATACCGAGCCGGCTGCTATTTCCACGCTTTGCAGTTCTTTGCAGTTGTAGAATGCTTGTGACCCTACGGTTTTTACCGATGCCGGGATGCGGATGTTTTGCAGCTTAGTTCCATAGAAAGCTTTTTCGGCAATAGTAGTCAGATTTTCGGGTAGTGTGATGTTTGTGATATTGGTATATCCGAATGCTTGAACGCCGATGCGTTTTACGTTTTTGCCGATGGTAATTTGGGTCAGATCCGTCCGGTTGTTGAAGGCGTAATCTTTGATCTCTTCCATATTTAGGGCTAAGTCTGTCAAGGCCGTACCGTAAAAAGCATTTTCGTGTATATCGGTTACTTTCTCCGGGATGCTGAGTTGTTTCAAGGCTGTGCAATAGCCGAAGCTATAAGCGTCCAGGGTCGTGACATTAGCTCCGATGGTAACATCGGTCAACGCCTTGCAATAATAGAACGTATTGCTTGGCAGTTTGGTGACACCGGTTCCTATTCTGACACTTTGTAGGGCGGAGAAACTGTTGAATATTCCTTCGGGAAGTGCCTTTATCCCGTTACCGAGAGTGACGGAGGTTAATTTGCTATTTAATCCGTTGAATACTCCGGTGACATCTGTTACTTGATCCGGGATGTTGAGCGATGCAATCTCTGTACCGTTGAACACATCGTGTTCCAGTTTACGCAGTTTTGCCGGCAAAGTGATTGCTTTCAGGCAGCGGCATTTTTGGAATGCGTATGTTGCAATGCTGTCTACTGCTTCACCAAGCGTGATATTACTTAATGTATCACAACTTGCGAAGGCATAGCTTCCTATACTTTTCACTTTGGCCGGGATGGTGATGCTTTCCAGTTTTTTGTCTCCGGCATTATAAAAGGCATATTCACCGATTTCTGTTAATTCCGGATTTAATTCGATCACCCGCAATGAGTCACAACCGTCGAAAGCTTTACTACCCACTTTACGAATGGAGGCAGGGAATCCGATGGAATCCAACTTAATACATCCGGCAAAGGCTTCTGTAGGGATCTCGTTGATGCTTTTGCTTAGAGTGAATTCAGTCAATTGTTTGTTTCCTTTGAAAGCGGCTTCGCCAATGGTTGTCACCTGATCGGGCAGGGTGAATTTCTCTAAGCCGGTATTATAAAATGCATTGGCTCCAATGGCAGCTAACTCTTTGCCGAACTTCACTTCTTTCAGATATTTTTTGTCTTTGAATAGGTTATCGGGGATGGCAGTAACTAAATCTCCAAAGGTCACTTTTTGAATGCTGGCGAATTTTCCGGCTGTGGCAATAATGGTTTCATTTTCATTGTTGATAGTGATATCTTTTACACTGTCGCAGGAATTGAAAGCATCTTCCTCTATGGCAGTCAATTGAGGAGTTAGAGTAATTGTTCGTAGACTATCGCAATTATTAAAAACGTAGTTAGGGATGATCGTTATGTTTTGAGGAAGTGTAAATGTACGAAGTCCGGAGTTGCTAAAGGCATAGTTCTCTATTTTATTAACACTTTCCGGAATGTAAATAGAAGCCAATTTACTACATCCGCTGAAAGCCGAATTTCCAATGGTTGTTAATGTTTCCGGCATGTTGATGGTTTGGAGTGATTTACAATTGGCGAAAGCAGAATTACCAATTGTTGTGACTTGGTTTCCTAAAACAACAGTTTCCAGGTTACTTTTATTGGAGAACCAATTACTTATATAGGTAAGTTTATCGTTGAGTTTTACATAACGAAGATTATTACATTCGTAAAAAGGGTCATAAGTAGATATTTCTTCAATTCCATCTCCTAAAATAAAACTTTCCAAGGCACTGCATCCATAAAAAACATATTGTCCTAAAGATGTGACTTTTGACGGAATAGTTATTGATTTCAAGGCTTTACAATCTCTGAATACTTGATTCCCTATACTTTCTAAACTGTCCGGTAACGTTATGCTTCGTAGGTTTTCACATCCTTGAAAAACTTGATCTTTAAGTATTCTTAAACTGTCGGGCATTTCAATCGTTCTTAAATTGTCGCATTCGTAGAATACTCCCCCCTCTATATTACGTAGTTTTTTAGGTAATACGATCTTCTCCAGTCCGGTACATCCATTAAAACAGAAACTTCCTATTGTTGTTATATTTTCCCCTAATATGACTTCTGTTAGATTTGTTTTACCTTGAAATATACTGCCGGTTAAATCTGTCAGGCCGTTTCCGATGACCACTTTCTTAAGGTTGCTACATCCTTCAAATGGTCCATAACCCGATATGCTCTTAACTCCGTTTCCGATGGTTATTTCTTCGAGAACGTTACAACCACTGAACACGTATTGTCCAATAGATTCGACTTTGTCCGGAATTGTAATCGTGGTTAATGATTTACAGTTGTAGAATGCTCTATTTCCTATCTCTCCGGTTAAACTGTCTGCCAGTATTATGCTTTGCAAATTTTCGCATCCTTCAAAAGCCTGATCCTTAAGTGTTCTTAGGCT